>JBMZDK010000306.1:0-4763 GCA_049614265.1 Thiolinea sp. | reverse complement strand
CCCCGCTCGACCGGGTCATAATACTTCCGCCCTTTCAGCTGCTCCGGAAAATAATTCTCCCCGGTGGCATAAGCATCTTTTTCATCATGCGCATAACGGTAGCCCTTACCGTAATCCAGCTTCTTCATGAACTTCGTTGGTGCATTCCTGAGATGCATCGGCACTTCCAGCGAACCCGATTTACGTGCGTCTTCCATCGCCAGTTTATAAGCTCTGTAGGCAGCATTACTTTTCGGCGCACAGGCCAGGTAAACCACTGCCTGTCCCAGTGCCAGCTCACCTTCAGGACTCCCCAGGCGCTCATAGGTATCCCAGGCATTCAGCGCCAGTTGTAAGCCACGCGGATCAGCATTGCCAATATCCTCAGTCGCCATCCGCACCACCCGCCGGGCAATATAGAGCGGATCACAGCCGCCATCCAACATACGGCACATCCAATACAGTGCCGCATCCGGATCAGTCCCGCGCACGGACTTATGCAAAGCAGAAATCTGCTCGTAAAACACATCGCCGCCCTTATCAAAACGCCGTGGTGCTTCGCTGGCAACTTCCTGCACAATAGCATCCGTCACCTGCAAACGGCCATCCGGCATTTCTTCCGCCAGATCCGTTGCAATCTCCAGCCAGTTCAATGCCCGCCTTGCGTCGCCATCCGCCACCGCCACCAGCTGCTCCAGTGCGTCATCAGTCAGCTGAATATGACGGGCACCCAGACCATTTTCCTGATCATCCAGCGCCTGCTGCAAAATGGTTTTAATATCATTTTCAGTTAATGAGCGCAGCACATAGGTTCGCACCCGTGACAACAAGGCATTATTCAATTCAAAAGACGGGTTTTCAGTCGTCGCACCAATAAAGATCAGCACACCGGACTCAACAAACGGCAGGAATGCATCCTGCTGCGCTTTATTAAAACGATGTACTTCGTCAACAAACAACACCGTGGGCTTGCCGCTTTGCGCTCTGTTCTGCTGCGCCACATCGACGGCTGCACGAATATCCCGGACACCCGCTAATACTGCAGACAACGTAAGAAACTCCGCCCCCCAGTAGTTGGCAATTAAACGTGAAAGCGTGGTTTTTCCGGTGCCGGGCGGCCCCCAGAACAGCATGGAGTGGAGATGCTCTTCTTCAATTGCCCGGCGCAGAGGCTTGCCTGCTGCCAGGAGGTGTGACTGCCCCGCATAACCATCGAGGTTACGCGGGCGCATACGTTCAGCCAGTGGAACAAATACCGGCATCAGAAGGAATACTTAATTAACATTACCAATAACATCAGCATTGGCAGGCGGGACAAATTTAAACCGGTCGCCCCCGATATTGACATTCAGCCTCATACCCTGAAAATGAATATAGGTCTGCTGGCCAAACTTATCTTCCAGTACCATTTCCTGAATACCATTTTTACTGATACCCAAGTCCATACTGGTGAAATCGGAGTCCTTTTTATGTGGCACCAGGTGGAACCACTCAAGACGGCTGCCATCGGCTTTCATCTCAGTCACTTTGAACTGCTTCTCTACCGGCTGCTTATTCAGCAACATACCCACCGGGGCTGCTGATAATGCGCGTTGTGTTGGCTTAACGGTGACCTGATCCAGTTCAACATCGTGTACCCAGACATTACGGCCATCCGCCACAATCACATGTGGATCCGGTGCAGCATACTGCCAGCGGAAACGTCCGGGGCGCTGCAGAAAAACCATACCACGTGACTTCTGTTTCAGCTTGCCCTTATCGTCAAATACTTCCTGAATAAAACCGGACTGCATGGTATTCACTGTGGTAAAAAACTCATTGAGTTTGGCGCGCCCCCCGTCAGCCCAGGCACTCTGCGCCATACCCAAACCTAATACTAACGTTGCTGCTATTGTTTTAATCTTCATCATTTTTTTTCCTTAATAATGCAATGTGAGTTGAGTTGTCACATTAGGTTTCTACAGGGGGTGGTGCTAACACTTCCCGCGCGCCATTAGCCTGAACCGGACTCACCACTCCCGCGATTTCCATATCTTCAATCATGCGGGCTGCGCGATTATAACCAACTTTCAATCTGCGTTGCAGATATGAAATCGAAGCACGCCGGGATTCAGTGACCACTTTCACCGCTTCATCGTAAAGCGGATCAGCCTCTTCGCCAGCATCCAGAGGCTCCAGCCCCGGTATGGCGTCTGAACCACCCTCTGCTTCTGCTAGGACACCGGTAATATAATCGGGTTCCCTTTGCTGTTTCAGATAAGTCGCCACATCCTCAACTTCCTGATCGGTTACCAAAGCACCATGCACCCGCTGTGGCATTGAGGTACCCGGCGGCATATACAGCATGTCACCATAGCCCAATAACTGCTCTGCCCCGCCCTGATCCAGAATGGTGCGTGAATCCACCTTGGTTGAGACCTGGAAGGCAACACGGGTTGGAATATTCGCCTTGATCAAACCGGTAATTACATCCACCGAAGGACGCTGTGTCGCCAGCACCAGATGGACGCCCGCCGCCCGTGCTTTCTGTGCCAGTCGTGCAATTAATTCCTCCACTTTTTTGCCAACAATCATCATCATGTCAGCAAATTCATCAATGACAATGACAATATACGGCAGCGTCTGCAAAGCTTCCGGCTGCATATCCAGCGATTTCATCGGGTCAAATAAAGGATCAGGAATCTCTTCGCCCCGATCCTGCGCATCACGGATTTTGGTATTGAATCCGGCAATATTACGCACCTTCAGCTTTGACATTAACAGGTAACGTCTTTCCATCTCAGCGACACACCAACGCAAGGCATTCGCCGCTTCCTTCATATCCGTCACAACCGGCGTCAGCAGATGCGGAATCCCCTCATAACTACTGAGTTCCAGCATTTTCGGATCAATCAGAATCATGCGTACTTCTTCCGGCGTTGCCTTATACAACAGGCTCAGCAGCATCGCATTCACTGCAACAGATTTACCGGAACCGGTGGTACCAGCCACCAGTAAGTGAGGCATCCGCGCCAGATCAGCCACGACCGGATTACCGGCAATATCCTTACCCATCGCCAGGGTAAGCGGCGACGGGCTTTTCTTAAAGGCAGCCGACTCCAGCATCTCACTAATCGTGACGACATCACGCTTTTCATTCGGGATCTCAATCCCAATGGTTGGCCGCCCCGGAATAACCTCCACCACACGCACGCTGGACACACACATATTACGCGCCAGATCATTTGCCAGGCCGGATACCTTACTGGCCTTCGTACCATCAGGCAGCTGTAATTCAAAGCGGGTAATCACCGGCCCCGGATCACGCGCCACCACTTCAGCCCCCTTAACGCCGTAATGCCCCAGCGACTGAATCAGAATTTCTGACAGATGGTTAAGTGATTCTTTGGTTTGCGTCACCCGTTCACGCGCCGGTGGCGGTGGATCCAGTAAAGACAGACGCGGTAATGTGATCATGCTATTACCTGCAGCACCGACAGCTGCCGGAATAACGGTGTCATCAGCCACGCTACTGGCTTTCTTTCCGGCCTGGCTTTTTGCCTGACGAGGCGCAGACGGTTTTACCGGGGCCGCTTCCGGTGCGGCACGGACATCGTCATCAACAACAGAATCACGGTATGTTTTTTCGGTATTATCTTCACCCTCATCTTCCGCCAGATAACGATTTTGATTCTGATTGGGGTTCTCATCAAACAGCGGATCATGCTGATCATAAATATCCTGTTCCAACGGATTATTTTTACGCCGCAGTAAGTCTTGTGCATTTGGCGCCAGAGCAGACACCTTATTTAGCAAACTACCCATTTTACTGACTGAGTTACGACTGGATTTGAGCAAATCCTTGCTCACTGACAAAGCACCATTTCCGGCTGCTTCAGGCACACCGCTTTCGGTCACTTTATCTTTCACACCCTGCGCTTTATCAAACAGCTTAAGAATAAAATCACCAACTTTTTCCGTTAACTCCGCCCAGGAAATATCCGCCACCAGTGTAATTCCCCCCAGAAACAGGGAAAGCAGCAATAACAGGGAGCCATATTCCCCAAGGAAGGTATTAATCAACAGATCAGCCACCAGCTTACCCAGTACGCCACCGCCAATGCCTAATGGGTACGGCACAAACAGCATATGCGCCAGTCCACTGCCCGCTAACAGCGTAAACAAGGCACCGGTCATAGTGATAACGGTGTTAATGCCGCCAATCGGGTTAGCCGGTGTGCGTAAATGTTTGGGATAGCGAAACGCTGTTAAGCCGAGCACCACCAGAACAACCGGCACTGCGAACGCGAGATACCCGAGCAAGCCAAATAAGAAATCCGCCAGCCAGGCACCTTTGCAGCCAGCCATATTAAGGCAATCACCGGTATGATTACTGTTGCGGTGAAACAGTCCGGGGTCAGAAGTATCAAAAGTCAGCAACGCCAGTAAAATAACTGCCGCGATGCCCATAAAAATAATAACGGTCGCCTGTTGTAAACTGGCCCGTTTACGCTGATTCAGTTTGATATCCTTACTCAAAAGTCCTGTCCCTTAGTTCTGTCACATTTAGACGCCTGTAAAATCATCGGGTGTCATGCTGTTTAGCGTGTGTCTGCCTGACCGAATTAGGCGGTAATTATAGAACGGAATACTTTACCCTGTCGCGCTGCTCACATAGGATTACGCCATACAGAGTTACCCGACTTATTGATCAATCAAACCCGATTGGCTTCATGCCTGTCGCTAATGAGAGAATTATACATGAACAACCAGCATTGCCGACTGCTTATCCTGGGTTCCGGCCC
>JBMZDK010000305.1:0-4777 GCA_049614265.1 Thiolinea sp. | reverse complement strand
GCCTGTAGTAACGCATCCCCGACATCATGCATATCGATAAAACGGCTGGTATGGCTATAACTATCCACCTGCCCCCAGGCGAAGCGCAATTCCTGTAATGTATCCGGCCCCAGAGTGCTAAATAACAATAATCCTTCCGGGCGCAGTGTCTGAGCCAACTGCGTAAAAACCACAGGCAAATCACTGCACCATTGCAACATCAGATTGGATACTGCCATATCGATACTACCGGCTTTGAATGGCAACCGCCCCGCATCAGCACAAATCCCGGATGGCCGTCGCCACCAGCGTCCGGTTCGGCGGGTCTTATGCACCATACTCAATGCCAGATCCAGACCGGTCACATGAGCTTTCGGATACTTGTGGAGTAAGGCTTCAGTGGTTTTTCCGGTGCTGCAGCCTAAATCCACTACCCGGTCCGGCTGTAAACGAATCAGCTCCAGTCGCTCCAGTAACCGTCTGCCCACCTCACGCTGCAGAAAGGCATAAGTATCATAAGAGTCCACTGCACGCTCAAAACCAGAGCGAATTTTCGCCGGATCAAGCTGGTAAGGGTCAGCCATCATAGTGAACCTCCGCCAATACGACCGCTGAGCCAGGCTGAACAGTTAACAGTTGCCAGTACATTAACTGCCGGAATGTCTGATTTTCAATCCAATGATTCAGTATTAATTGCCGCTTTCCGATTCCCGGGGCCGATATAAAAAGTGGCGACATATGGCTTTCTTTCACGTTATGATATCCGCTAAACAGCATGGCACTAGTTTTCAACTGCATCGCTTAATGATGTCAAAGGATAAGAACCTAAAACACCTGAAAACTATTGTATGCGTAATTTCTTCCGGCCCAACATTCAGGGTATCGGGGCATTTTCTAAAAAATCGGGATATTAAACAATATGCAAGCTGACGCAACCACTCTGTTGCCTTATCTGCTGTTTGTCGCTGCTTATCTGCTGGGCTCTGTTTCAACTGCTATTCTGACCTGCAAGGCCATGGGGCTGGACGACCCGCGCACGTTGGGGTCAAACAACCCCGGTGCCACTAATGTACTGCGTATCGGCGGTAAAAAAGCAGCCATCATTACACTGCTTGGTGACATGCTCAAAGGCTTACTTCCGGTCTTAGTCGCTAAATTCATCGGACTGGATTATGGCTGGCAGGCTCTTATTGGACTGGCCGCTTTTCTCGGCCATTTATACCCGCTCTACTACCAGTTTAAAGGTGGCAAAGGTGTTGCCACTGCCCTGGGCGTGTATTTTGGCCTGCATTTATGGGCTGGTGCACTGGTTGGCCTGACCTGGTTATTCGTGGCGAAAATACTAAAGATCTCCTCGCTCTCTGCGTTAATTGCGACTCTGCTGGCACCGCTGTACTTTTATTTATTTACCCAGCATTTATTATTAAGCGGTATTATGGTCATAATGACTTTGCTTATTTTCTGGCGGCATCAAAGCAATATTTCTAATATGCTGCAGGGAAAAGAGAGCAAAATTCAAACCACTTCTAAATCACAGGATTAAGCTGGGCATAAACCCTACTATGGCGAACTTTAATACCCATGTTACCTATGCCGCAGCCGGATCCGGACTGCTCAGCGTCTTATGCCTGCAAGTGGGCATGGTTGACCAGCGTGATGCCCTGACACTGGCATTAATTGGCACAATTGGTGGCATCCTGCCGGATATTGACTTACAACGCTCCTACCCCAGCCGCATTATGTTTTCGATGCTCGGGATATTTGTCGCTTTTCTGATGATATTTTCACTGGAAAATGATCTTTCAATTCTTGAACTCTGGTTAGTGGGTATCGGAACATTTGTTCTGATTCGTTTTCCTCTGTGGCAGGCCTTCCACCATAACACTACCCATCGCGGCTCTGTTCACTCGATCATGGCAGGCCTGCTCGCAGCACTCAGCACCACCGCCATCAGCTTCCATATTCTTGGCAAAGATGACTTCACAGCCTGGCTGGGGGGACTATTTTTATTACTGGGTTTTTTACTGCATCTGATTCTGGATGAAATTTACAGCGTGGATTTCACCAACCGCCGGATCAAAAAATCATTTGGCAGCGCACTGAAAATACTCGACACCCGCAAGCAATTTAAATCCGCCCTAATCACTGGCCTGACATTCATGGTGTGGTTTATTACCCCCGATGAAACCCGGTTCTGGGATACGTTAACCAGCCCGCAAACCTACCAGGTTATTGCTTCCCGCTTTCTGCCCATTCCTTAATCACAAATTAATTTAAAACACTGACTATAAGAAAAAAATAACGGTTGATTTCCTCGCCGTTTATCGCATTATAATAGCCTTTTATACCTCATTCCATTACTCTATGTGCGTGACATTACAATCACTGTATTGTCCGGACAACTCAAAATAATCAACAATAAGGGTAAAGGTTTAGATTATGTTTCAAAAACTCCATTTCTTTAAAAAACGGGACCTGGCCAGTCTGGCCATTGCTACCTCATTGATTGTTGGCGGCTTTGCGATCGCAAAAACTCAGCCCAAGCCATCACCATTACAAAATTCTATGGCGGCTTACACCGTTGCTCTGGACAATGCCGGCAATGAAGTTCTGCAGCCCGCCAGTGAAGTGGCACCGGGGCAATTGGTTGAATATGCACTGACCTACTCAAATACCGGAAACAGCGCTTTAAAAGATATCGTGGTGACCGGCCCTATCCCGTCTGCTACGGCTTATATCGGCCAGAGTGCATTCACTCATGCCAATGCACAGCTGCAGGTTAGCATCGATGGTGGCAACACATTTGAAGCTGAGCCGGTGAAACGCATTTTTACTGATGCCAGCGGCAAGCAAATCGAAAAAATTATCCCGCCCAGTCAATACACCCACGTACGCTGGAACATGAAACAGCCATTAAACGCAGGTGAAACACAGCAGTTTGCTTATCGCTCCGTTGTGAAATAACGCTTAAATATCACTAACGCCAGGCACGCATGTAAAGATGATTCAGGCATTGACCTGTTTCAATCTTTCAGCACCCTTTAATGGGGCATTAACAACATTACCATGCTGCTTAATCATAAAAATTTAAGCCCATAATAAAAATATTTCGAGACAACAAAGACATGCATTTTAATAAAAAGAAACTCAGTGAGGTCTGTGCAGCAGCCCTGATCGCAGGCGGTGCAGCCACCATTATTGCACCAACCATTGCCATGGCGACCACGGCGGCCGGCACCCTTATCAAAAACCTGGCAACTGTGACCTATGAAGACGCGAATGGCAATGCTTACAGTGCGCAGTCCAATGAAGCCATTATTACCGTTAAACAGGTTTATTCTGCTGAATTGAGTGAAGACACAGCAAAAACCGCTGCTGCCGGACAATCTGTTTATATCCAGCACACGCTGACTAACACCGGTAATGGTACCGACACTTACACATTAACAGCCGCTGATGACACCACTATCACTGACAGCATCAACGCTGATAACGTCAAAATTTACCTGGACAGCAACGGTAACGGCCTGGCAGATGCCGGTGAACCTGAAATTACCGGTGACATCACGCTGACTGCCGGTGAAAGTGCTGAAATCGTAATGGAAGTTGCGGTACCAAACAGCGCTCAGGCCGGCAATACATTAGGTGTTATCCTGACGGCTGAAGCGCATGAAGGCACAGGTGCAGCTGTCAGCAACACGGTTGGTGATACGACAACAGGCAATGGTACCGATGGTGCTGAGGGAACCAACCAGGATCTGATTACCATTTCTGATAACGCTGTACTGAACTACACAAAAGCAGCCGTGTGGTCAGATGCAGCCGATCCGGCAAATATCGATCCGTTGAACCCTCTGACCTGGCCTAAGATTACTTATACCCTGACCATTACCAATACCGGTAATCAGGCAGCAACAGCTGTTAGTATTGTTGATGGCGTGCCGGCTGGCATGACAGGAGTAGGTACGCCCGTTGCATCAGGTATATTAAACTCCAATGCCGGCGATGCTGAACCAACTTTCACCACATTAGATGAAGGTGCCGATGGTATTGACTATGACAATGATGGAACAGTCGCTGGTACCGTACCGGGCATCAGTGCAACCGATGCTTCTATCGCTCCGGGCCAAACGATCAGTGTCACTTTTGAAGCTGCTTACGATCCCATGGTCTTTAACAACAACAGTGTTCCCGGTTCTGCGGGTGACATGGTTGACAACCGGGGCCATTTAACGGCTGATTTAGACGGTGATGGTACTCCTGAACCATCAATCCCTTCGAACCCAACGCAAACGGAACTGCCTCAGGTATTCAGGCTCAGTGCTGATGATACCAACACCGGCTCATCACCTAATACCAACGATGGTGGTGACGATGATGCGGCAGCAACTGCCAATGATATTCAGACCGTGGATCAGGCCCCATCCGGCTCAACTGTCTTATTCCCGGTTATCCTGACGAACACCGGTTCCGGCCCGGACACACTGGATATCACCCATAGTATCGGCACCTTCCCTCCTGGCACGACGTTTACTTACTGGGATGCCACAGGTAATGTTCCTCTGGTTGATACCAATGGTGAAATGGGCCCGGATACCGGCGTACTGGATGCAGGTGAAGCCAAAACGATTATGGTCAAAGCCAAACTCCCGGCCGGTACCAGTGGTAATAATGGCGGCGCAGGCTATACCGGAACCGTCACCGGCACCTCAGCCAACGATCCGGATCCAAATCCTCAATCTGACTCCACCAGCCTGTTCTTAGGCAATATTGCCTCTCCTGGTGCGGATCTGCGCGA
>JBMZDK010000304.1:0-4803 GCA_049614265.1 Thiolinea sp. | reverse complement strand
ATCCGATTTACGAGAAGATGTGTGAGTTGAATGTACCGGCGATGATTCATGTCAGCGCGTCCTGCCACCAGTGTTTCGATACCACTGGTTCGCATTACCTCGGTGCGGATACAACAGCGTTTCAGCATTTGATGATGGCAAAGACCTTGTTTAAAGACTTCCCGAATCTGAAACTGATTATTCCACATGGTGGTGGCGCAGTACCCTATCACTGGGGTCGGTTTCGTGGACTGGCGGATATGATGAAGCTGGATAATCTGCATGACATTATTCGTGATCATATCTATTTTGATACCTGTGTTTACCATCAGGAAGGCATTGATTTACTGGTTGATGTCATTCCAACGGAAAATATCCTGTTTGCTTCGGAAATGGTGGGAGCCGTGCGCGGCATTGATCCGCAAACCGGACACTATTTCGATGATACCAAACGGTATATTGATGCCTGTGCATTGAGTGATGAGCAGAAGCAGATGGTCTTTTCCGATAACGCACGAAAGGTGTTCCCGAGGCTGGATACACGGTTAAAACAAGTGGGTTTACGATGAGTGAAACTACAAAAAAAGTCGCCAAACCATATGATGACATCCCCGGCACTACGGTGTTTGATGCCGATATGGCACGCAAGGGCTATCATCTCAATCAGTTCGCCATGTCGCTGATGAAAGCGGAAAACCGTGAACGCTGGCTGGCAGATGAGTCTGCTTATCTGGATAACTGGCCAATGACGGTGGAGCAGCGTGCAGCAGTACTGGATCGTGACTTCAATCGCATGATTAGTCTGGGCGGTAATATCTATTATCTGGCGAAAATCTTCTCTACAGACAAGCAAAGCTTTCTGGTCGCGGCGGCAAACATGACTGGCGTGACCCCGGATGAGTATTACCAAATGATGGTGAATGGCGGGCGCTCTCCGGAGGGTAATCTGCATAAGTCCGAAACGAACAGTGGAGATGCAGAGTAATGGCTAAAGTTACAGGTGGCGTGGCAACGTCTCACGTTCCGGCGATTGGTGCAGCACTGGATCACGGTAAGACGGAGGAGGATTACTGGAAACCGGTGTTTGCGGGCTATGAGTATGTTAAACAGTGGGCACAGGAAACCAAGCCTGATGTGGTCGTACTGGTGTTTAATGATCATGCCACTGCATTTGATATGAATTTCATACCGACCTTTGCGTTAGGCTGTGCGGAGGAATTTCAGCCAGCGGATGAAGGTTGGGGGCCACGACAGGTGCCAGTGGTAAAAGGTCACCCCGAGCTGGCAGCACATATTGCACAATCAGTGATACAGGACGATTTTGACCTGACGATTATCAATCAAATGGACGTGGATCACGGTTTGACGGTTCCACTGTCACTGGTGTTTGGCCAGCCGGATGAATGGCCATGCCCGATTATTCCACTGGCGGTAAACGTGGTGTTATACCCACCACCCTCCGGTCAGCGTTGTTATAATCTGGGCAAGGCGTTACGCAGAGCGATTGACAGCTTCCCGGAAGATTTGAATGTTCAGGTCTGGGGCACAGGCGGGATGAGTCACCAGTTACAGGGGCCAAGGGCTGGGTTCATTAATTCAGAGTTTGATGCAAATTTCCTCGATCAGATCGTGAATAAGCCGGAAAAACTGGTGAAAATGCCACATATAAAATATCTGCGTGAGTCAGGTTCTGAGGGTATTGAACTGGTGATGTGGATGGTGATGCGTGGGGCGATGGATAATGAGGTCGAACTGAAACATCAGTTTTATCATGTGCCTGCATCGAATACAGCGGTGGGGCATTTGGTGCTGGAGAATAAGGGTTAGCCAGAGTAAGGCCTGACTATTAGCCTTGAGAATAGGCAAGGCATTTTCGGGGATGCACAGCATCCCCACTCTGCAAAAAAAGAACTTACGCTCCGTTAAGCTCCAGGCTATCGATGTCTACAGCTTTCAGAGCAAGCCGCCCAGCCAGCGCATCATCAATCGCCTTCTGTCCGAAGTGCAGCCCACATTCGTAATTCCCAAACACAAAGTGAGTATTGGCTCCGGTTTCCAATCCTTTCTGGATACCTTCTCCGATCACAAAGTCCTCATTAAAGACAATCCGAATGAGATCATAATTCTTCTGCCAGTAACGCTCCGCTTTTTCTGATGCGGGTGCTTCAGGAATGAGCATCATACAATTAAACATGCAGGTGCCCTCACCTGTCGGGATAATAGTGTGGACGTAAATATGATCTGTCATCACCTGGACAAAATTAGCGGGAAACAGATAATTTTGCGTCATAAAGTAAGGGCGATACTGCCAGTTTTCCGGCTCCTGATTCCGCAATTCCTCTACCTTGGGTAGAGGCACTGAATGTCGCACGTGTGGGTAAAAATCCAGGTGCACACTCTGGTTATTCAGATACCCCGAACAAGCTGTTTTCCTGTGTGCAGAACAAAAGTGATAGGACTCCTGAAAACCTTCCAGCGCCAGTCGCCAGCTCATATTTCTATTGAGTGACCATTTCCGGAACACCACATGATTATCAATAGCGAGTCCGCCAAGCTGTTCTGCCATAGGTTCCAGCCAGGCATCAATATCAACCGGATTTTCCTGCACCGAGGGAATAACCCAAATCATGCCAAAACGCTCAAAAATGGGCAGTTCGACTAAACCCAGTGCTGATTTATCAACACCACTAAAGCCCTGTGGCTGCGGAATGCCGCGCAGACTGCCATTTAAATCATAAGTCCAGCCATGGTAAGGGCAGGAAAAAGTGCGTGCTTTGCCACAGCTCTCATTTTTCAGCCGTGCCCCACGGTGTCGGCAAACATTCAGAAACGCCTTAAGCTCACCCTCTTTGTCCCGGGTCGCCAGGATAGGCACACCAGTATCATCATTAACCAGAAAATCACCGGGTTCTGCTAATTCCGAAACATGTGCAAGAATAATGGGAAAATTCCTGAACAGTATGTCCGTTTCCTGCTTAAGCTGATTCGGATCAGTGTAGTTAGAGACCGGATTGTGCATGACATCCGATAGCATGTGCGTGGTTCCCGCAGCGCTGTGTTCCAGTATTTCTGTAATGATCCTGTGTTCTTCTGTACTGATCGTCATCGTTTATCTCTATCTGTCAATCTGTGCTCAGCTGGTTATAAGAATGATGCGGGATGTTTCAATGCCGGGCTGATTTTGTTAGTTTTGATGGCATGAGAAACACCAAAATACCAGCTGACCCGAATAAAGCACCTGCCACCAGCAGGCGCACGCCAACCAGGCGGTTGAAAGAAACACCGCTTCAGGAAGAGGACTGGATTAAAGCCGCAACGGACATTCTTGCTGATGAGAATTTTCGGGGAATCCGTATTGATGCCTTGTGCAAACGCCTCGGCGTCACTAAAGGCAGCTTTTACTGGCATTTCAAAGGGCGTCCCCAGCTGTTGTCGGCTTTGCTGGTACACTGGCGCCAGCGAATGACCACTAACGTCATTAAACGCCTCACTGCACTTGGCGGTAACCCAACGCAAAGGCTGCGGGCCCTGTTCAGATTGCCACACCAACCCAAATCGCCGAAGTTTGCCAGAGTTGAACA
The DNA here is from genome assembly GCA_049614265.1 of Thiolinea sp. Taxonomy (GTDB): domain Bacteria; phylum Pseudomonadota; class Gammaproteobacteria; order Thiotrichales; family Thiotrichaceae; genus Thiolinea. The sequence goes on along the minus strand of JBMZDK010000304.1, from coordinate 1,243 downwards.
GTCTGTACGTGACTGGGCGAGAAACGCTGATTATGCGCAGGAAGCCGTTCAGGAGGTGGATGAGTTGCGCCTTGACTACTTCCGAACCCTGCTGGAGCAGCATGGTTTGCGTGGAGAAATTGTGGAAAAGCGCGCATACATTGCTTATGCGATCGTAATGGGGGATAGCATATTGCGTGAAACCCTTGCAAAAGACGGCTGCAGGGACGCAATAACTGATGAAGTGATGCAGCTGCTGACGCAGGGCGAATCGGGTAAAACAGATACCGAAAAGTGAGCAATCCCTGACAGAATCCTGCCGGAAAACTAAACCGCCACTAAGCATATTTAGTCCCGGCTTTGCTTACCATCTTGTTTGCTGCCTGCAGGAATATATTTTTCTCTGCCTCGCTTTGTACTGCCTGTAAATAACCCTGCAATAATGCCTGAGCAATTTCCGGCACAGTTTCCGCCCCGGTTATGCTGCCAACGCCCTGCCCGGCGCTCCACACAGACTTCCAGGCTTTTGTACCAGCATGCATATCCTCAGAGAAATCAATTTTTGCACTAGCCTGCATAGCATCCGGTGACAGCCCGGCTGCTTCAACACTCGCCCGCATCCAGTTCCCAAGCGCACCTGTAATCGCACGTGATGCGATCAGATCCTCCATCGAGCTGTCCCAAACCATCTGCCGGTAAGCATCATTGATCAATGACTCATTAGCGGCAAGGAAACGTGTTCCGAGATAGGCGAAATCGGCACCCAGTAATTCAACAGCACGCACCGCTTGTCCCGACCCGATGCCACCGCCAACAATTAAAGGGCCATCGAAAAAGCGACGCACTTCTTCAATGAAAGGCAACATGGCATATTCGCCCGTGTGGCCGCCTGCACCGGAACAAACCAGCACCAGACCATCAGCACCTTTCTCAATTGCCTTGCGGGCATATTTCGGTGAGTTTACATCCGCAAACACCATCCCACCGTATGCATGCACCTGTTTTGTCACCCGGTGTGGCCCACCCAGCGCAGTAATCACCAGCTCAGGCTGAAACTCTTCAACCAGTGCCAGTTCATCATCAAAACGCCCATAGCTGCTGTGAGTAATCAGATTAAGTGCCCAGGGTGCATCTTCTGTGCGCACATCGGCCGTAATTTCGCTTAACCAGCGGTGCAAATCATCAATAGTACGGGCATTAGTTGCCGGGAAAGATCCCATAACACCGGCTTTACAGGCAGAGATCACCATCTGTGGCCCCGAAA
>JBMZDK010000303.1:0-4828 GCA_049614265.1 Thiolinea sp. | reverse complement strand
CCTGATCCGGTCAGTGGTGAAGGTAAGCTCTCACTGGTGAAGTCGGTGTGGAATGTGACACGCGGTACCACAGTGGGCGACAACGACGGTTCCGTTGCCCTGCCCGGTGAAATACTGCAGTACACCATCCGCTATGAGAATATCGGTAACGGGCCGCTGAATGAACTGATCATCAATGACAGTGTGCCTGCGTTCACCCAGCTGGTACCGGCCAGCCTGCTGTGTACGGATACACCGGCTGAACTGCCCTTGTGTGCCGCCAATGATGCTCTGGATGACAGTTTGAGCTGGAGCTGGACGGCCGGGGATAAGCTGTTACCGGGTTCATCGGGGTCGGTATCGTATCGGGTATTAGTCGAGTAAGAATACAACCTTGTTTAAATTACAGCCCCACCAAATATTGGCGGGGCTGTTTCCAGACCGGAAACCTTCAAGTCTGCGGATCTGTTGTAGACAAACATGAATGCTTAACGCAGGAATCGGAAGGCCTGCATATCCGGGAGTAAAACCTCTATGTGACTTACAGGGGCATTGGCAGCGAACGGGTGCAAAACACATGGCCAAGCTCACTAACCTCTAAGGTCAGGCTGCGGATTGTATCTCCCGACACATCCCCCAACAGCAATAAACCGGCACAGGTACCGCTATGTGCAGTAAGGATTCCCGCTATGTCCATAGCGGATGACTTTTGCAGCAGATTCAGAAGAAACTGATTTCCGGTACGCTCAGCATGCAGTTCCGTAGAACGTTGTGCGCAGCGGGCAATGGCAACATCATCATATTTTGCGAAAGCAGTAATCAATTCAGCATAGAGCTGATCATAGCTATGCATCAACTGCGGCGTATAACTCAGATTCTTATTGTATTCCACCGTCGATAGCTCGCCACCGCTATCAACAGCAACAATGGTAAAATCCGGAATATACCCCAATTCCTTTAGCACCTTTCCCTGACGGTGATTATAAATGGTGCTCATCGGGTAGTGCAGCGCATCATGAGGCTCAATTCGGCTAAATAAACGTGAAATATGCTCCTCAGGAATCATAATATTGAACGCTTCCTGAAATGCCCGCACGACAGCCAGCATATCCGCCGTACTGGAACTCAGGCCTTTACCGATTGGAATGCTGCGGCTAAAGGACAGGTCAAGTTTGACACCGTGCTCCAGACCAAACTCTCTCAATAGTTGTTTTGTCAGCGCCTTTGATTTAGCAAAAGAAGTATTAATTACCGATTGCCCCGACACAGGGCTACAGGTCAGATGACAACTACTCCAGAGGTCTACCGGTAAAGTCACCAGGAAATCATCGCCGCCCGATAACCTTCCCTGAACAATTTCACCAAAGCTGGCGAAAGACTGTCCATAGCCGGATAGCTGACTAAGCACCGGCACCCCTACTGATCTTGTACAATTACCCGTCACATTCCTATACTATTTCACCTTCCGGAAGCGAAGAGAATATTACAGGAATACCTCATAAGCCAGACGAGCAAGATGTCACCAGAATCAATGTCCACAGACCTAATTTATCAGGTATCCTTACATTCATTATGAATACAACAGCTTTCTTATCAGATGAACGTTGCTTCTGGCACAGTACCGGTGAACATGCTTTGGTTTTTCCGGTGGGCGACTGGGTTCAGCCACCATCAGGAGCCGGGCATGCTGAATCAGCAGAAAGCAAACGCCGTTTCAGGAATCTGCTTGAAGTCAGCGGTTTAGCCTCCCGGCTCGACTGCCACAGCGCTGCTGCCGCGACTGAAGAAGATTTACGGCGCATCCACACCGAAAATTACCTGCAACAATTTAAGGCGCTCAGTGATGACAGAGGCGGAGCACTACACCCGGTCGCCCCGTTTGGCAAAGGCAGTTATGACATAGCCCGCCTGTCAGCAGGTCTGGCAAAACAAGCCGTAGCCGATGTGTTAAGTCGTCATAATAAAAATGCTTACGCATTATCGCGGCCACCGGGGCATCATTGCCTGGCGGATTCTCCGATGGGATTCTGTTTATTAGCCAATATTCCGATTGCCATTGAAGCAGCAAAAGCAGACTTTGGTGTCGAGAAGGTTGCGGTGGTTGACTGGGATGCTCATCACGGCAATGGTACACAGAGCATCTATTATGAACGTAATGATGTGCTCACCATATCCTTACACCAGGAAAACGCCTACCCTGCTGATTCCGGGGCTTTCACCGAGCAAGGTGAAGGTGCTGGTCGCGGCCATAATCTCAATATTAATATGCTGCCCGGTGCAGGCGGTGAGCTTTATCACTATGCGTTGGATAAATTAGTCATTCCTGCTTTACAGCGTTTCCAGCCTGATTTAATGATTATCGCCAGTGGTTTTGATGGCAGTAAATTTGACCCGTTGGCACGCTTACAATTACTTTCAGCTGACTTCCGCAGCATGACAGAAAAAATGCTGGCAACGGCGGAGGAACTATGCGAAGGGCGTTTAGTGATGGTTCACGAAGGTGGCTATGCTGAAGCTTATGTACCCTTTTGTGGGCTGGCGGTGATGGAAGCCCTGTCAGGTGAAAAAACCACGGTTAGCGACAATTTCGCACAGGCACCCACTAACCAGCGCTTTATCAATTTTCACTGTGAACTTATCGATGAGATGGCTGCAGCATTGAAAAATTGATGCTGGTACAGCTTCGGATAACTTTCGCATGTGAAACTCTGTAAAGCCGTCAAACACCCAGAATAAAATCAGCGCAACGATCCGCAATCATTAATGTTGGTGCTGTTGTATTACCCGAAGTCAGCGCAGGCATGACCGAACAGTCTGCCACCCGCAAATTCTCAACGCCCCTCACCCGTAACTCAGGATCTACTACAGCCGCCTCATCCGGCCCCATGCGACATGTTCCGGCAGGATGATAGATAGTACGTGCCTGTTCACGAATAGCATCATCAAATTCTTCAGAGTTATCATCCGTATTAACTCCCCTTCCCGGCCATATTTCTTCACCGAGCATGTCCTTGAGCGGAGCTTGCTGGCAAATCTCCCGCGACAATCGTACCCCACGGCGCAGAGTATCCATATCATCAGCATGACTCAGCATAGTTGAATCGAACACCACCTCATCATCAGGGCTTCCGGAGCGTAGCCTTAAACGGCTCCGGGATTTTGGGCGCATAGTCATCGGATGTACCTGTATGGCATGAAAGGCCAGTGGTGGATTGCCAGGCCGACCCGGGGCAAATGGGGAAAAGTTATATTGTACGTCTGGCCGTCCACAACCACTGGTATCAACACAAGCACCGGCATCCAGCAATGTAGACGTCAGCAGACCACGGTTCATAACAAAGTAATCCAGACCATGTTTTAAGGCTGCCAGGCCTTTATCAGCATTGTGCAGCCCCCTGACTCCAGCCAGTTTTCTGGTAACCGGCACGCCGACATGGTCCTGGTAATTAGCGCCAACTTCAGGTGCATGGTGGAGAGTGCTAATACCCTGTTGCATCAGGTGATCTGTTGGCCCGATACCAGACAACATTAATAATTTTGGCGACTGAAAACTCCCGCCACTCAGGATAATTTCTTTACGGGCTTTCAGCAGAAGCGGCTGCTTATCTGCCGTACGGTAGCACTCAACATTACTGGCACGGCGACCTTCAAAACCAATCCGTCCTGCTGTTAAACCCGTCAAAACCGTAAGATTTTCCCGTTCCATCTCCGGACGAAGAAAACAATGTACAGCTGACTGACGCTGTCCTTTATCGGCCATCACCTGATACCAGCCTGCACCTTCCTGATTCGCTCCGTTGAAGTCAGTATTACGCCGGATACCAGCAGCAACGGTACTTTCAATAATTGCCTGTGATACCGCGTGTGGTTGTGACGGGTCTGCAACGACTAACTTACCCTGTGTTCCATGGAACTGGTTATCAAAACGACGGTTATTTTCCTGACGGCAAAATACGGGTAATACATCTTTATATGACCAACCCTGACAGCCATGTATGTTTTCCCAGTCATCGTAATCCTGCGCCTGACCACGCATGTAAATCATGCCGTTAACCGAAGTACCACCACCCAATACCCTACCCTGAGGCACCTGAAAGATATTATTGTTGAGAGAAGGATCAGGCTCAGATAAAACCGTTTCAGCATCCTGACTTTGCAAAACCTTAAAAAAAGTGGCCGGAATATGTATCCAGCGATTGTGGTCTTCACGGCCCCTTTCAATAAGGGCAACCGAGCACGTGCTTTCTGCTGCCAGGCGAGCAGCGATTACACAACCAGCGGCACCGCCACCCACAATCACATAATCAAATTCCAGCGCTTTGCTCATCATTAATACTCATTCCAGATGGGAAGTCATGCAGTGCTTTCCAGGCCATAAACCGTCAACAATGACATCAGATTTTCCATATGACATTACCAACTCCGATGGTGGTGTCCGGTTGTCTTAAATTCAGCAGACAGCAGGTTTAGGCGCGTAGCATGGATAGTATCCACAAAAATAATAGCAGAATTCCATGATTCCACTGATAAGAAAACTACTATTTTCCGGCCTTAATTTTAAAGTCGCCGGTACTGTATTAGCGAGTATTATATTTGTTGAAGTCGTCATATTGGTTCCCTCCTTCTTTGCTGAAAAGCAACGAAAGATCACAGCATTAGAACATCAGGCACAACTGTTAGTCTCTACGCTGGAGTTATCACTGCAATATGAAGACCAAACCAGCAATCCTGAATTCTATGCCCGGCATTTAGCGGGTCATGATCTGGTAAAAGGCTATGCTGTCTGTAATGCAGCCGGTTGCCCGGTCACCTTCGGTGAAACCGTCACCCCACCCAACACCAAAAGCCC
>JBMZDK010000302.1:0-4839 GCA_049614265.1 Thiolinea sp. | reverse complement strand
ATACGGTTACAGGGACTAGCATGACCTCTAAAACGATAGATTTACTAAAACCGCGCAATGTACAGGTTCAGGAACTTGGTTTAAATACATCCAAGATTACACTTGAGCCATTAGAGCGTGGTTTTGGACATACGCTGGGTAATGCGCTGCGCCGGATTTTACTGTCTTCTATTCCGGGCAGTGCAATCACTGAAGTTCAGATTGCAGGTGTAGTACACGAATACACATCAATGGAAGGTGTGCAGGAAGATGTGGTTGAAATCCTGCTTAACCTGAAAACATTGGCGATTCGTCTTAATGCACGTGAAGAAGCCACACTGACACTGAAGAAAAAAGGTGTCGGCGCAGTGACAGCTGCAGACATTGAACTGGATCACGATGTTGAAATTGTGAATCCGGATCATGTTATTGCGCACATCACCAAAGATGATGTTGAGCTGGAGATGAACCTGACTATTACCAGTGGTCGTGGTTACCAACCTGCAGCAGTACGCCGTGGCCCTGATTCACCTGAGTTGCCTCTGGGGACTTTGGTTCTGGATGCCAGTTACAGCCCGATTCTGCGTGTTGCCTACAACGTGGATAGTGCGCGTGTAGAACAGCGTACTGACATGGATAAGCTGATTGTTGAAATCGAAACTGATGGCTCGGTTGACGCGGAAAATGCTTTGAGCATGGCGGCACAAATTCTGCAGCAACAGCTGACAGTCTTCTTTGATCTGAAGATTGAAGAGCCGGTTAAACAGGAAGAAGAGCAGCCTGAGATTGAGCCTGTTCTGCTGCGCCCGGTTGATGATCTTGAGTTGACAGTGCGCTCTGCCAATTGTCTTAAAGCTGAAAATCTGTATTACATTGGTGATCTGGTTCAGCGTACAGAGACTGAGCTTCTTAAAACACCAAATTTGGGTAAGAAGTCGCTGACAGAGATCAAAGACGTGCTGGCTTCTCATGGCCTTACTCTGGGAACCAAACTTGAAAACTGGCCGCCTGTTGGGCTGGATCACAAAGACAGTAAAGTCGGCTGATTGCATCAGCTGCTCTGAAGGATATATATCATGCGTCATCGTAAAATCGGTCGTCAATTAAGTCGTAATAGCAGCCACCGTAAAGCGCTGCTGCAAAGCCTGACTAACTCACTGTTGCGTCATGAAGCTATTAAAACCACAGTGCCAAAAGCAAAGGAATTGCGTCGTGTAGCAGAGCCATTAATTACACGTGCTAAAAATGATTCTGTGCATAATCGTCGTATTGCGTTTGCACGCCTGCGGGATGATGAAATTGTAGCAAAGCTGTTCACTGAACTGGGTCCGCGCTATCAGGATCGTCCAGGTGGTTACCTGCGTATCATCAAATGTGGCCATCGTGCCGGTGATAATGCACCAATGGCTTATGTATCATTGGTAGGTGGTGCCGGAGAGGTACAGGAAGAAGCATAAACTGTTTTTTCTGCATAAAATATAAAAGCCGGTTTACTATATGTATACCGGCTTTTTTCGTTCTGGATCAGGTCATTTATCGATTAACTCTGGCGGGATGCCCATAAGTTAATAGCTAGTCCACTGATAATGAGCAGTGTTGCTGAGAATTTCCACCACTGCATTGGCTCAGCCAGCATGAGTGCTGAAGCTGCCATGCCAAATACGGGTACGAGTAAAGCCCATGGTGTGACTACTGCTGCGCTATAACGGTTTAGTAACATGTTCCATAAACCATAACCAAGTAATGTATTGCCAATAGTTTGCCAGAGAAGCACTGACCAGCTGGTTAATCCTGCTTCGCGAATACTGGATAACACGATGGCCGGGCCTTCAAACATGAAGCTCATCGCCAGTAAGGGTGGTATCGCAAATAACGCTGACCAGGCGATAAACGCAATAATATTCACTTGTCCGCATTGTTTGACGATCAGGTTGCCGCCCGCCCAGCTCAGTGCGCCAACCAGAATCAAGGCAAGGCCAGTGAGGGTGGTTTGGCCATCAGTGTAAAGGATGATGAGTAACAAACCTGCTGCACAAATAGTGAGTGCGAACCACTGAGCACGGTGAATCGATTCTTTGAAGAATACAGCAGCAAACAGAATCGTAAAAAATACCTGTATTTGAATAACGAGTGAAGCAAGGCCGGGCGTAATGTCTTCCTGCATCGCCCAAAACATCAGGCCAAATTGCCCAAACCCGATTAAAAAACCATAACTGGCCAGCTGTGTCCAGCTGGCTTCAGGTTTGCGCAGAAAAAATACCAGAGGCAATGCTGCCAACGTGAAGCGCAAGCCTGCAAATAGAAATGGGGGAAGTTCACGCAAGCCAATTTCAATAAAGGCAAAATTGGTGCCCCAGATGAAGGTTACCATCAAAGCAATTAATTGATGCCGAAATTGCATGATAAAGCTCTGGTTGAAATAAGAGCGGGCATAATAACGAAAACAGAGGGAGGGTGTTGGGATTTGTCAGCCCGCGTTTTGGGAGAGATTGCTCTATAATTTGATTGATGGATGACTCAGTCAGTTAAAAACAAGGATAAATAAAAATGTTCAAAGTAATCAGCAAGGTTTCCCCTTTGGTGCTCGCTGGCGCATTGCTTTCTGCCTGTAGCTACAATGCTGGCGTTGATGGTACGACTAAGCCGGCATCACCGTTAAAACAGCTCACCGCAATGGACTGGCGGCTTGATGGTATTAAAAAAGGACTTACGCCTCCCGCTAAGCGTTTTAAATCCGGTGTTCCGGTGCAGCGTTATTACCTGAGTTTTAAAGATGGACACATGCAATTGCGTGGCGGTTGTAATCTGGTTAATGGTGTTGTGAAAATAAAGAATTCCGGCAAAATGCATGTTGGCCCTCTGATGATGACGAACCGTGGCTGTAATACCCGGTTGATGCAGGCTGATGCAGAAATTGGCAATACTCTGGCACAAGTGAGTAACTATCATCTGAAGCGGAGTAGGCTTGCATTGCTCGGCGCTAAGAACATTCTGTTATTTACTGGCTCTCCAACCCCTGAGACAACCTATGGGCGTGAAGGGCAACGTAAGTTTGTTGAAATCCAAAACGCCTCTTCAGGGCTGCAGTGGCGTGAAGCTAAATATAATGAGCGTTGGGTACGTACTAATCAAAATGCGCCCTGGTCACAAACAAGTTTTCCGGGAATACGTGGCTTTAGTCCACAGCCAAACCACGAGTATATTGTCCGGATCAAGGAGTTCCGTGATCCAAACAACGGTAAAGTAGTCTGGATCATGGATCGGGTAACTTCTCAGGGTATTCTGCGCTGAGAAGTTATTCAGTGTCGGCAATTGTTCTGCTAAAAATTAATGGGTGTGTATCGTCAATCAGGCATTCGTTCGGGTGCGGTTTACCGCATCCAGCCAGCCCTGATATTTCTTGTCACGTGTTTCAGCATTCATTGCTGGCGTAAAGGTTTTATCCAGCGCCCATTCCTTAGCAAACCGCTCCGGCTCAGGCAAAATACCTTGTTGTAATCCGGCCAGGTAAGCCGCTCCCACCGCTGTTGTTTCCAATACTTTGGGTCGATCTACCGGGCTGTTCAGAATGTCTGCCAGAAACTGCATGCTCCATTCTGAAGCTGTCATGCCGCCATCCACGCGGAGCACAGTATCAGCTTCGCTGAGGGCAGGGCTATCTGCCTGCATGGCTTCCAACAGGTCACGCGTTTGATAACCAACGCTTTCCAATGTCGCGCGGGCGAACTCTGCCGGGCCGGTATTGCGTGTCATGCCGAACAACGCTCCCCGTGCATCGGGATCCCAGTAAGGCGCACCTAATCCAACAAATGCTGGTACTAGGTAGACGTTTTGTGTGTCATCTGCGCTTTCAGCCAGCGCTTGAGTCTCTGTCGCATGCTCAATCAGTTTCATGCCATCACGTAGCCACTGCACTGCTGCACCGGCAATGAAGATCGAGCCTTCCAGCGCATAGGTTGGTTTGCCATTGAGCTGATAAGCGAGAGTGGTCAACAGATTATTGCGTGAGTCGACGGCCTGTTCACCGGTGTTCAGAATTGCAAAGCAACCAGTGCCATAAGTCGATTTCATCATTCCCGGTTGGAAGCACGCCTGGCCAATCATCGCGGCATGCTGGTCACCGGCTACACCACAAATAGGAATCGCTGCGCCAAAAAGTTCAGGTATTGTGCTGCCAAAATCAGCGGCACAGTCTTTGACTTCCGGCAGCATAATGTCCGGAATGTTGAACTTCGCCAGCAGCGGGCGACTCCATTGCCCTTCATGAATATCGTATAACAGGGTGCGGCAGGCGTTAGTTGCATCGGTCGCATGCACTTTGCCGCCGGTTAGATGCCAGATCAGCCAGGTATCAATCGTGCCCATCAACAGCTTGCCTGCTTCTGCTTGAGCGCGCGCGCCATCCACATTTTCTAATAGCCAGCGGACTTTGGTGCCGCTGAAATAGGGGTCAGCTAATAAGCCGGTCTTTTCCTGAATGCGCTCATGCCAGCCTTGATCACGTAATAACTGGCAGTATTCTGCGGTGCGGCGATCTTGCCAGACGATGGCATTGTGAATGGGTTTGCCGGTAGCTTTATCCCAGATAACGACGGTTTCACGCTGGTTGGTGATACCGATGCCTGCTACCTGATCGGCGCTGATGCCTGCTTTAGCGAGTGCTGACTTGCAGGTTTCAATGGTTGTGTCGAGTAAGTCTTGCGGGTCATGCTCCACCCAGCCTGACTGAGGGTAATGTTGGGTGAATTCCTGTTGGGCGCTGGCGACGGGTTCGAGTTTGTCATTGAAGATGATACTGCGCGTAGAAGTGGTTCCCTGATCGATGGCGATGATGTAATTGGACATGACGCTCCTCCGCGT
>JBMZDK010000301.1:0-4851 GCA_049614265.1 Thiolinea sp. | reverse complement strand
AAAGGGTGGACATTTCTGCCCACCCTTTATTGACGATATTATTAGCAATGAAAACCGGAGCTTAGCTGTAAAACTCCAAACCTGGTCAGGCTATCTTAGCCTTCAGACTGCGGATCAGATTCAGGTAATACATCTACCTTCTTTCTCACTTTTTCCACCTGCATTAATGCATACCAGTCGAGATTTCGCGTTGCCAGCATTAATACTGCTAACACCGCAAAGATCAACACACTTCCCATCAACAGGGCCTTGTCCTCGGCCTGCAGGATGATATAGAGAATAAAATACAGGCCGATTAACCCTCCACCCAGCAGCAAACCAAGTTTCCGGCTATGCAGGATAGAACCAAAGTATGCAGTCAGCAGCCCGGTACTCGCCAACGCTGCAACACAGTAAGCCATAAAGAAACTGATGTGCTCAGACAGCGAAATCAGCATCAGGTAAAACACCGTTAATGCCAGCCCCACCAAAGTGTATTGAATCGGATGTACACGCAGCTTTTTCAGCAGCTCAAACATCACCAGTACGACAAAAGTCAGCACAATAAACAAGAATGCATATTTAATGCTACGCTCCGATTGCTGGTAAACATCAACCGGTTGCAACAACTCAAAGCCAACAGCACGTTGCATCAGGTTGCCACACTGCTCCTTCCGGCAAGCCGCCAGCGCACCGCTGACATTGTAAGAAAATGAAGACGCCCGCCAGCTGGCACTAAACCCGTTATCGCTGACTTCACGCTTTTCCGGCAATAACTCACCGCTAAACTTCGGGTGTGGCCAGTCTGCAACCAGTTTTACATGGGTGTTTTCCGATAATAATGCAAAGTCCATACTGCTCATGCCCCGCAGCTCAAGATCAAAGGCAAAGGGAATTTGCTGGATACGATCAACACTAAAGCCCGGCACTTTTACATGCATGCCGTATGAAGCATTTGCCAGTTTGCTGCCCGGTTGAAATGCCAGCTTTTGCTTATCCCACTGCAGCGTTGGCGGTGAAGCAATACCCCGCTGATCGCGCACCAAAACCGACAATTGCGGCTTGCCGAAGGTTACTTTTTTATCCTTATGCTCACTAACCAAGTCAAGCAGGGGCTGAGTATTAAATGCACCACTCACCTTCAGATTATTCGTATAAACCGGCACTTCATAAATTCCCCGGTAGCGCATACTGCTCGCCAGATTACTCTGTATATCCAGATGGCGCGGAATTACATACAGTGTGTCTTTTCGCTGTGCCGTTTTAATGATTTCACGTACACCGCCCTCTTTATCTTTTACCTTCTCCCGGACATCAAACGTCACCTGATAAGGAATGCTCAGCAACGGCCCGGCCAGCGTTTGTCGCCCCGGCCAGCTCTGCTGAATACTCTGATAAGCTTCATAACGCCAGCTGGCACGCTCACCAATTAAACTCAGCAGGAAACCCTGTGGCACCAACAGAAACAAAATAAGGAAAAAGATGACAATAAATTTCAGCGTATATCGTTGTTGCATGTTTACCTCCGGCGATTAATTTTGCTGATTAGCTTATCCGGAGGCTGTGCAGGGATTTGCAGGCGGAATATGGAAATCCCGTGGTTTTATGTGCAGGATTTGTGGAGGTGAGATTTGGAAGAGGATGCCGCAGGCTTGAGCGCTGTGATTCATAGGAGAATACAGCGCCAACAGCATCTCACGCGGGATGTCTTTCAGGTTACAGTTTTTTTATTGTTTACCGCGAACGGGGAAAGAGCCTGGATAATAATCCTCATCATCCCGATACTCTCCCTGCGCCAACACCGCACAATAACGCTGTACCGTCGCTTCCTGTACCCTGATTGCGCTGTCAGCCGTGCGTAATTCCGGCTTTTTCAGATCAGCCAGGATTATTTTGTTCAGGGCGCAATGCTCTGAGCGTATCCATTCAGCCCGCGCATCTGCCTGCACCTCATCGTCGTCATCAGCCTTGGCACAGGATTGTTGTAACTGCTCTTTGATTTCCGTCGTCTGTGTGTTGATTTCATTGCGTGACAGGTATTCGCGCTTACCGGTATAAACCCCGTCATCTCCCCAGGAAACACGATAATTACCTTCCTCATCACGATACGTGGCGAAATCTTTTTCTTCCAGCGCTGCCAGCTGCCTGCGTAAGGCTTGGCACCTATCTGCTTTGATCGCGCTATCTTCTTTAGTCAGCTTCAGAATTTGCTCAATCGCGCTTTCTGACAGCAAATCACTCAGCTCTTTTGCCGCTGTTTTGATAGCTGGTTTATTATCCGACTCTGCGGGGGCTTTTGCCTGGGCAGGGGCTTTTTCAGGAACAATAAACTCCAGGATTTCCACCCCGTCTTTTGTCAGCTCACGTTTTTTTAACGGCTCATCGCTATAATTCGTCACGCCATTTTCATCCACCCAGCGATAGATTTCCGCATGCAAAACACCACTAGAAGCAACAAGAACAACCATACTTAACAGCCTGAGAACAGATAACTTCACAAACACCCCCGGATACTGACGAAACGTTTACGTTCCGCCCCTGAATTAGAGGTATTCAGCATACGATTGATTATTCAGGGAAAAAGTAACGGCAGGGAAGTACGGTTTTGATTACCCGACTAAGGCTATCCGGTAGCCGGATTGTTAAAACAGGCTCTATATCACTCAGGCCAGAGAAGGCGCGTATTGCATTAGCCGGGTGATCAGCTCTCCCCGCTCTTCATCCGTGGCTATAGCTGACATTGTTCTAACAGGCAAATCGGCATAGGCCGCCGCACTGAGAAACTTGTGTTTTGCTCTCGGACTCAGTTCCGATCCAGAACGCTCAATTTCAGCGATCAGCTTTTTACTGTTATCAGCCGTTTTTTCAATGATGTACTGTTGCCAGTCCTTGGAAATAACAAAGGGTAAAGGCCTGCGGGGTAAGTCCAAAGCCCGGTTAAAATGAAATTCAATTTTCGGGTTATGTATCGTACGGTTATATTTATCCTTGTTTGCAACTAAATGCTCCAGCAGGGCCGGATGGGTTCCCTGATTGGCTGGTTCAGTACTTAGCGCCTCAACCTGCAAAAACCCCTGAAACTGGCTAACCGGATTCTGACTGATATCAACCATCTTAATGCGGCTAACATTACGGATGGTTTTCCATTGCAAATAGTGCTCATAAAAATTCGCCGCCCTGATCATCCCCGGAATCCATTTATCTAACGCCGTATTCCCCCACACTCCCCATTGCCACCAGGCAGAGTTAATCCAGTCAATAGGCGACCGGACAACAAAAAATACATCCACCGTGATATCAGACTGTTCAAGCCGGGATTTCAAATCATAAGCCGATGCACTGGCAGCCCAGCCCTCAGAGCTCACAATCGGAATTTCATTTGCCTTCACATGATTTAAGACCTGGTCTAATGAGGCAACAAAACCAGACTTCATGCTTTTAAAAGGAATGCTCGCAACGTATCCGGTCGGGCTGTTCAAATGTGCGCGATATAGACTCCGTCCACTGCTGATTTTTTCTTGCGGCCCGATACGGCAATATTTTAATGTTTGCTGATGGTGATTAATAACCCCACGCTCACCGCAAAAATGCTGTCCAAGGTACTTTTGAATGGTACTGCTGGCTGCTTTTGGCCCTCCGATATGAAGGATCACTTTTCTCATTGTGTTATCCCGCCAGGAAAGTTTTTATTATTTTACCGGGGCAGTATAACCAGTCACTTCAGCTCGTCAGGATTTTCTGACGGCTTACCCAATTAAAGTGACGTTGCAGCGTTTCATCCGTCTGTAACGCTTCCAGCGTGGAGAAATGTTTGCCTAACTGCATCTCATCGTATTGCTTGTGAATACCGCTGTGGCATTGGCGGCAGATATTAATACCAGCGTTGAGCTGGTCTTTACTGTAGTTTTTACGGAAGTGGGTGCGGCGGTGGAGTTTGCGGGGGATGAGGTGGTGAAAGGTCAGGGCGCAGGTTCGGTGGCATAGGGGGCAGGGGCCTTGTTTGGGGCGGTTGGTCATGGCTGGTGTTATTTACCTGAACCTGGATTTATCGGATTTTTGTGATTTTAGCGGTGACTCTATTCAAAATCACAATAAAGACGGCTTTATCCATGCTATCAAACAGCAACATTGAAGTCTCAAATCATCAAGATTAAAATAGCACCTAACAGTAACCAACAGGCACTTATGGTGACTTATGTCGATTAGCGTAAAACTTTCAGATGAAACAGTGGAATCAGCACGCTCACAAGCCAGAATATTTCAGCGCACCTTAGGCGGGCAGGTCGATTACTGGGCAAAAATCGGGAAACTGGCTGAACAATATCCTGGCCTGACTTTCGAATACCTACAGAAACTCATGCGCGAAGGTCGTTTAAAAGAATTGAAAGACACCAATGCACCCGGAAAGCAGTTCAATGCGGTACGCCTGAAAACCAGCGGATACCGTTTTGACAGAGAAGACGCCAATGCCCGCTAAGGTTTTTATCGATACCAATGTACTGGTTTATCTTTATTCTGAAGACGAACCGGAAAAAGCTCAAGCCGCCTTGCGATGCGCACAAACGCCCGATAGCTGGATCAGCACACAAGTATTAAATGAGATCAGTAATGTTTTACGGCGTAAGCAAAAGCAAAGTTATCCGGTAATTCTGGAGGTTATCTCTGAATTGAGAACCAACTTTAACGTCAGCATCGTTACGGCTCAAACGATTGAACAGGCTCTGTTGTTGGGGGATCGGTATGGCTACAGTTATTTTGATAGTTTGATGCTGGCCAGTGCGCTGGAGCAAGGCTGTAGCGTTCTCTATTCTGAGGATATGCAGCATGGGCAGCAGATTGAGAATTCCTTGCAGATTGTTAACCCGTTTGCTG
>JBMZDK010000300.1:0-4856 GCA_049614265.1 Thiolinea sp. | reverse complement strand
GCTGAACTCATTGCTAATTTAACGTTTCCAGAGCCAGGCAAAAAGCTTATGGAGCGCAAAATTAAAATCAATAGTATGACGAAAAAAATTGTTAAACTATTGAAAATAAAACCAGATGATGAGAAAGCCGTTCAGTATAAAAATAAGATTCTGGATGCCCATCAATCATTAGCACATGACTTTATTAAATTTGATAATGCTGCTGAAGCAGCTCAAGTCATTTCCTCTGGCTTAAATGTATCCCCTGAAAATGAAGCATTGATATCGATCAAGAATGCACTGGAGACTCCCGAAAGAACGCTCAAAGACTCTGAAAAAATAAAAATCGGACAACTACTTGAGTTAGCAGAACAACGATTTTCCGACGCAAAATTCACGTCTCCAAAGAACCAAAGTTCGCTGGATGCTTACAGAGAAATATTGATAATCAACCCACATAGCAGTAAGGCACAGTTAGGGGTCAGACAAATATTATCGATATATGAAGAAAAAATTGACAGCCTGATCAATACAGATCTTCCGGCGGCAAATGACACATTGAATGAAGCACTGGAACTATTTCCGTTTAGCCAAAGCCTTATTCAGCTACAAAATAAGATTAAATCCAGGATCTGACGGAGCTTGTGACTGAGTTTTTTTATGACTCAGTCACAAAACCTACCATTTACTCGATAGAATCCAACTCCTTAAAACCTTCATCTAGTTCAAGAACAATATCTTCAGCCTGTTTTTCTCTGTCACGTACCAACTCTGCTCTGAAAGTTTTAAGAGCCGTTTGCCACGGTGACATTTCAATCGCCTCATCAACAGTTTCCAGCGCAGCATTTATATCCCCGTCTGCTCTCTCCTGTTTAGCCACTTCAAACTTTTGAGCAGCCTTTTCATGAGAAGCTAACGCAGCTTCCAGCTTAGTAAGATCTTGCTCGTCAAGTTCCGTACTAATTTCAACGCCAGAAACCTGGGTAAACTTTTTTATAGCTTGTCTGGTCTTTTTCCCTATGCCACCTTTCGTACCTCCGGTATCAAAACCCAATTGTGTCAGTATTTTCTGGTTTTTAATGATAGTTTTTTTACTGACAACCGGCTCTTCAGGGGCTTGTACTGATGCAGGTGTGTTTGGTTCCTGCTGAGCTACAGTTGGAGTTGGAGCGGGTGTCGGCTGTAACAGTTTAGCTAACTGATTTTTCCGGTTTTTTACTTTCTGACTTCTCGGGCGTAACTTGAGTGCTTCTTCACAAGCCTTCAGTGCTGATTTATTATTTTTCGCGATACATTTCCGCCAATGAACATCAAAAGGATCCGGAGATTTTTTCACAGGCTGAGACTGGCGTTTCAAGAACTGAGTTAGCTCGCTGATCCGTTTACGAACCGCCTGGTTATTACGGCGAAGTTTCAGCGCGGAATTACAAGCATTTAAAGCGACCTGAGTATTCGCGCCTTTGCATTTCTTCCAAAAGTTATCGAATTGGTCTTTTACTACCTTTGCGGGCTGACGATTTGGAGTCTGTGGCTGTGGAGCAGGCTTTGTTTGCGCTGGCTTCGAAGTAGTTGTTTTCTGCTTTTCCAAGATCAGGTAAAGGTCATCACCTCTTTTTTGCACCGCAGGATCCCATGGACGTAACTCATGCGCCCTGTCACAGGCAGCTAACGCAGCTTTGTCATTTGAACCCCTGCATTTCTGCCAAAAAGTATTAAATGGATCCGCAAATGCTGATGTTTGATGACATAAGCTCACCACAACCAGTAATCCCGTGTAAAACAGTTTTCTTGTCGCCATAGTTATTCTTGAGAACCCGTATTTGCTAACTAAACCAAAATAGATATACAAAAATTATCAGGATAACTTACCCTCGCTGCCTGTCAGGCAACACTATATTTCATGGCTGACAATCGTTGTTATACCCCTTATTAATATAATGCTTATATATGGTTGCCAAACGGTGAAACCACAATGATTATCATAGGTTGATATAAGACCATAAGCAAATAAACACGCCGCCAGCCAAAGGCTCCAAATCAATCATTTAGAAGCTATTGCTACTGGGTAATTTCCTCTCACCAGAAACTTTATCAAGCTCTCTCTGATTTGCACCAAACCGTTCATCAGACAATATTGCACAACAGTCTGTTCCCCATAACATCATAAGCCTGTTTTTTAATCACATCATCAGCGCTTTATACAATAATCCAAAAAAAGTGAACGAAAACAAATAATAAGACTACGTATACCTATAATTACAATTAACTTCATCTATCGCTAACCAGGAGTGAGGATATGCTAAGAGATTTATGCCGGATAGGAATGAATATGCCCGAGAAACGCTGGTGGCAATGGCTGGCAGTTGGATTATTTGGCTTATTACTCCTAACACTATTAACGCGCTGCAACAGTATTCAAGGTGATATTCAGAGCCGGGCACAAAGCCTTCTACAGGAAAAAAATATGAGTTGGGCCAGTGTTAATCTTCAGAATCGTGGCCGGGATGCCATCATTAGCGGCGAAGCTCCCGGTGCAGCCGAACGCGATGAAGCTATACAACTGGTTCGGAATTTATACGGCATCCGAACAATAGACCACGAAATTACTCTTAAACAATATGTCTCCTCCACTTTCAATCTGAGGCACAGCAATGAGGGCATTGTGCTGAATGGGAAACTGCCGGATCAGGCCACCATAGATCAAACAGCAGAGGAGATCCAACAGATATATAAGACGGATCG
This sequence comes from Thiolinea sp., assembly GCA_049614265.1. GTDB lineage: Bacteria > Pseudomonadota > Gammaproteobacteria > Thiotrichales > Thiotrichaceae > Thiolinea. Next base: position 2,135 of record JBMZDK010000300.1, on the reverse strand, counting down.
TATTACCAATAATCTGACAGTCAGTGATTCAACCAGTACACCAAAATGGCTGGCAGGGTTAACCGCCCTACTCCCCGCTATTACTGCCACCCGCAATATAGAACTATCTGCCAGTGATGATGCGATCAATATTAATGGTGACGTTGAAACCATTGAATTGCGTGATGAAACGATGATGGCAATGCAATCAGCTTTCGGCGATCAGTTACAAGCTTCGCTCGCAGTTGTCAAAACCGGCCCCAGTGAAGAAGAACTGGCAGCCATCGCTGCAGAGGAAGCACGCAAAGCAGAAGAAGCACATCAACTGGCCGAGGCCAAAAAACTGGAAAAAGAAAGGGCTATCGCAGCTAAAAAAGCACGCCTCGCTGCTGAAGCAGAAGCCGCAAGGAAAGCACAGGAAGAAGCCCGTTTAGCTGCGGAAGCTAAACTAAAAGCAGAAAAAGAAAAGCAGCTTGCCGCAAAAATCGCGGAAAAAGCCCGACAAGAACAATCTCGCTTAGCTGCGGAAGCAGAAGCAAAACGCCTGGCCGACATTCAAATTGCTGAAGCGGAAAAGGCTCGTCAAATAGCCGCTGCACGGCATCAACAAATGCTGATGCAACAGCGATATCAGATGTTACCAGCACGTACTTTCCGGAAAGTTATTGTCTTACCTCCGGTTCCATACCAGGCAAATGGTATGCACTCAACAATCCCCCAAATACCCCGACCAACCAATATGGTTGCAAATTGTGAACAGGCTTTAAATCGCTTAGTCAGCAATAACCCTCCGCCATTCAACAAAGACAGCATCATTCCCAACATCAGCGCACAAGCATTACTGGGACAGCTCAACACGCAAATCCGCTTCTGTGGAACTTTGTTGCAGCAGGGGCAACTTCATATTGGCGTAATGGCCAAAGCAGGTAATGATGACTCCCCGGATAACCCGGCTAATGTCTACCAAAGGCGCTCACAAACGGTAGTTAACTCACTGCAAAACCACTTCGGTATCTCACCGGGCCTTCTCCGTGTGTATACCACTCCTGATCAATTATCAGGAAACACTCAACTGCACTTTACCATTACCCAATAAAGGAGCCGGAATATGTTTATGTTATTTTTCCAAACCCTGCTGTGGTTGTTATTAGCAACGCTTGCCGGTGCTCTGGTCGGTTGGTACATCCGCCCCTACTTTTGCCGTGATTGTGATCAGGTTCTTTCCGATGCAAATAATTATAAATTAAATGAAAATAGTGGCTCAGTAGTTAGTGACAGCAAAGAAAAGGGAAACACACTTAATGCAACACACAGAGCAGGAACTAACCGCTTTTCCTCTGAGAATAATGATAGCAACCTTTCTACCGCCGATAATCAACAAAGCTCCAATGCGCGCCTAGTTGAGGAGAACAATATCAGTCTAACTCCCGCAGCAGCCGTTGCTGCGACCACAGCACCACTTACAGACCAGGAGTCGATTGATAGAAATGATCAGGACGATAGTGATCACTTAGAAGCTGAAGCTCCAGGCGAAGTCGAAGAGGCACTAAGCACGGCTGAAACTGAACAAGACCGTAACACCAAAGACGTTCAGCTAGTTACTGAAGCGGAAGAGGCGCCACTAGCTGACGAGGTCAAAGCTGCTCGCAAAACAGAAGAAACACACTTAGCTACAGAGGCTGAACAAAACAGTACATCAGAAAAATTACACCTGGATGAAGAAGCTAAGGAAACCAGTAAAGCCGACACAGAAGAAACACTGCTAGTTAGCAAAACCGGAGCTACACACGAGACAAAAAGCTCAGAGGCAGATGCTGAAACGGCTGGAATACCTAAGCCTGAAGAAGCTGATACCTCTCTCGAAACGGATGGTATGCCTTCAAATTCAGATATTGAAATAAATCAGGCACGGTTAGCTGCAAAGACAGAAGAAGCACACCCGGCTTCAGAAGAGATTAAGTTAACGACTAAGACCGAAGCGATCCTCGAGGCAGAAGGCAAAGAGTTAAGTGCTGAAACGGAGAGAACATCCGGAACCGAAGCTGTTCATAAATCGGAAAATGCACAGTTAAATACTGAAGCATCAAATACACGTGAAACGGAAACGGAAACGGAAACGGAAACGGAAACGGAAACGGAAACGGAAACGGAAACGG
>JBMZDK010000299.1:0-4873 GCA_049614265.1 Thiolinea sp. | reverse complement strand
CTGAGGCTGTTGCCATCAAGTGCAATAGATGAAATTACAGACAAAAATGAAAGGACGCGTCAGGAAAAGCTGGAAAACCAACTTAATCAGGCAGCTTTGAATTTATTGTGGTCGGGCAAGTTAAAGCCGTTGTCTTTACTAGCGCTAAAAGGGTGGATAAGGGATCAGTATGCAAAAAGTGCTGATGGGCTGACCATTGTTGAGCTAGAAGTAAAGATTGCTGAGGAGAGACTGAAAGAGTCGAAAAGACAGCAGGAAACCAAAGAGAAAATGAGGGCGCGAGGTAGCATTGTTGATCCAATTACCCCACTTTATGAAAGGTGGGTGGACAAAGGCGGACTCGACTTCAGGACAGGGACAAATCAATACGCCGACTTTATTGATGAAATTTCGTTGAAAGCTTCTAAAGGTGGAGTGAAAAGCAAAGATAGAAAAAGCACTTATAAAAAAAAGAGCGGGACAATTAAAAAAGACCTGGGGCTGATAAGGATGTTTGAAGAGTGGTTTTTGTCTGCTGAAAGTGACGAAAAAACAAAAGAAGGGCTGATCGCTGAAATAGAAAGGAAAACAGGGCGTTCGAAGCAGGGAGTTACTCAGAATATCAACGAGTTAATTGAATATAAAAATAAAAAACAAAATCGATGATTTTGTATTCAAAATCGCTGATTTTATCTTTTTATATCAATGGCTTATGTTTGATTTTTGGATTTTGTGAATTTAAAGTGAAATCACTTGTGCAAGTTTGTCTATTACGCGCAAGTGGTTCAAAGGATGTGAATCACTTGCAATATTAATTTTTTTCAGGTGATTTATGAAAGCAAAGCAATCCAAGTCAGCCGACCGGCTGGAACTAGTGCCTTTTCCACGTGAGGGGAAAGTACGTGTGAAACAGGCCGCGCCACATCTGGCAATCGGTATCAGCACTTTTTGGCTGTTCGTTAAACAAGGAAGAATTAAGCAGCCTACCCGTTATGGTAAGCGCGTCAGCGTGTGGGATGCACAATATATCCGCGAGCTTGCTGAAAACGGTATTCCTGAAATGATGGAGGCCGAATAATGGATTATTCAGATACAGAAGTAGAAAACCCCGCAACCGGGGTAGATGGCGGGGTTTTTGATCAGTCCACTTTTGGCGATGGGGACAATCAGGATTATACACAAAACCAAGATAGATGGAAGGTGACAGACAATCACCGGATGCGTACGGATTTGATGGATTTTCTTGATTTTGATACTAAAAAACATGGTGTTGATGTTGATTTAGTCAAAGCGGTTAATCTGGTGAAAATCCGCTCTGAACGTCTGGCATTCGCCGGAGGTGAATACCATGGTTGCTAAGGTCGGTTTTTCAGAAGTCAGAATGGCGGCACAAGGTCAATGGTATAGCCGCATTTTTCCGGGCATGGGTATCTGTACCAAAGCGCTCTCATGTCAGCGGCATCAACCCTGCCCCGGTTGTGGTGGCCGTGACCGCTTCCGCTGGGATAAGCGGGGTTCAGCGTTCGGGCGTTGGTGTTGTGGCGGCGGCGGTCGCTTTCAGACGGGTGATGGGTTTGATTTGTTAGGCCATGTTCACGGATGGGACAGGGCCGAGCAGCTTAAACAGGTCAAGGCAGCCTTAGGTATGGGTGACGACCTGTCAGCCAAAGAGCGTCAGCAGATACAGCGTAAGGCCGCAGCCTTTGCGGAGAAGCAGCAAAAGGAGGCGCGGATTAAGGATGAGCGGCTGCGTACTGATAACAATTTGCTGGCGCTGATGTGGAAGCTGGAAGATCAGATTCATTTCCGCAATCATTGCCACCGCGCTACCGGGCAAGTCTTGCACCCGATGCCGGAGGAAATAGAGCTGGCACGTGAGCTGAATATGGCGACACTGGAAGCGTATGTTGGCGCGGAGGTGGCGAATGTCTGATTTCCCAAGCTTTGATGAATATGAGCAGGCTCAGGCGCAATCTGTGCCGCCTGATAATGTGGTGTCTATCTCCGGTCAGGAACAATCTGCACCGCCAGACCCTCAGCCTATCATCAGCAATGCGCCACCAGAGATTGATTATCCGCGTCTGGCGCTTCCTGAGTTAATCCGTAACGGTTGCGACGAGGTCGCGGATTATTCACAGGCTCCTTATGCCATGATTGCCATGAACGCCATAGCCACCATGAGCTGTTGTGTGCAGGCATTGGCTAAAGTCCGGCGTAGTCACACACTGGTTTGCGGTTTAAGTTTGTATCTGCTGATTCTGGCCGAGCCGAACGAAAGGAAATCATGGGTTGATTCTATGTTTTCCAGTCCGGTGAGGGATTACCAGAAGGCGCAACTAAAGGCGATGGCGGAACCATTGGCGGAATATGAGGCTGATTTAGCGGCATGGCAGGCGCGTATTAAAGGTATGAAGCTGCGTATGCAGTCTGAGGCCAAAGGTGCAGAGGATGCTAAAGAATCAGAGGTGCTGAAAAAGCTGCGAAAGGAATTGCAAAAGTTACAGAAGGCAAAACCGGCGCGGCCACGTGTCCCGAAAATACTGCTTAATGATGCGACGATTCAAGCCGTGGTCGGGGATTTGGTTGAATACCCGGTTGCCATGGTATCCACTGCTGAGGGTGGTAGCTGGCTGGGCGGCGCGGCCATGGATTCGTCAGTCATTGTGACCGCCTTATCACACATCAATTCGATTTTCTCCGGCGAGGAAATTGATATTAGTCGTGTGGGTGATGGGAGCGCGGTATTGGAAGAGGTTGCTCTGACGATCAGCATAGCGGTGCAGATTGAAGTCTTTGCGCGTTTTCTGAAGCGTACCGGCGACCTGCCCCGAGGATCAGGGTTTATGGGCCGTGTTTTGCTGGCACAGCCTCCTTCGACTCAAGGCAAGCGATTCTATAAAGACGAGCCAGCGGGTTTTCCGCAGTTGGATCAGCTAAAGGAGCGGTTTCGTGAATTGCTGGATATGCAGGCACAGCACATTGGTGATGATTGGCGTTTGCAGCGCACCGTCATTAGTCTGTCTGCATCCGCTAAACAGCGCTGGATTGCATTCTATGATGAATGTGAGGCGGCGCTGGCCTTTGGCGGTGATGCTGAGGAAATACGGGCCGAGGCCGGGAAAGCTGGCGAGATTGCCTCAAGGCTGGCCGGGGGTTTTCATGTGTTGGAGAAAGGCTTGGAGGGTGAAGTCAGTCTTGAACACATGGATAGTGCTTGCAAGATTATGACCTGGCACCTTAACGAGAGTCGGCGTTTTGTCTTATCGTCGGGCTTGTCGGTGGAGTTTTCCGAAGCCGAGCGTGTGAGTCGTCGCCTGGCTAACTACTGCCGCAAGTATGAGACATACCAACTCAAGATGCAGGACTTTCAGCGCTATTGCAAAACCGCCAATACCCGCAGGCGTGACGAGTTCCTGCCGGTGATTGATATGCTGTTTACGGCTAAGCACCTGATACACCGTGACGAAGGTGTCTATACCGTCAACCCTAAGTTAGTGACTTATTATGAGCAGGGGTATTAATGGCTTTGTTTGATGGGCTGAAGGATGCCGGGGGCGAGTCTCCCGGCGTTTACCCGGACAAGGCCACCGGGTGGCATAGTGAGGATTCAATCATAGCAACAACGGATTATCAGCAGCGTGTAATCACCATTGATGCTGGCAATGCAATGGATGGCTACGTGCGCGGGATTGATCCATGGCACTTATTGAATGATTTGCGCTTGCAATCAGAAGATAAGAATTTTCTCCGAGGGGCGGTGAGTATATTGCCACTCAGTGACTCTATGCTGTATGCCTTTCTGATGACTTATAAGGCTAAGTGGGAAGTCGCAGCGCAGCGGTGTGTTAATCCCAATGGTAAAACCAATGCGGGGCGCAGAGCGGCGAATAGCTGGATTCTTTACGGTGCGAAGCCGTTTATCCAGTGGGAGGATAGCAGCTAAAAAAGAAAGTATGTTGACACGTTACGGGCATCTAATGTTATAGTCGTTTTTTGCCCTGCATCAAGAGAGAAGGTAGGGAGGGGTGAATTATGTTTAAAATAGACTATTTTAAACCATTCCGGCAACCCTATCTCTGCCCCCGTAAACTTCACCAAACGACTACGAACAACCAGCCATTCGTGCTTTGAGCCATTCAGGAGAGAGGGATAGTGAAAAGTAGCGAGCGGGTAGTAGTCAGGTAGTAGATTAGTGAGACCCATAGAATTGAGAGTAATCCGATTGTAATCAATGAGTTAACTGGTTATTGGCTGGAAAAGTAGTAGAAGTAGTAGAAGTAGCAGAGGGTTTAGGGGTTATATGCTGGATGAGTCAAAATATCACTATCGTGGTTATCGCTACTCAAGCGCAGCAGTAGCTGCGACTATTCGTAGGCAGGATGGGATGAAGCGGTGCAGTCGTTGCGAATTCACTCAGCCACTCAATCAGTTTCACCGGGATCAATCAAGATCAGATGGATTATTCCCCTATTGTCTGGCGTGTTGTGCCGTGTCGAGGGATCAGCAGCGGGAGCAACGCAGAGCCAGTGATAGAGCCAGATATGCAGAAAAGAAACACCGGCTAACCGAATAAGCACTACAAACGGCTGCGACAGGCTGCTATTTTGGGGAGCCGGTCAACCCGTGCCGCGCATCAGAGAATTTCAGTCCGGACTTGTCGGGCGCTTATTCCGGCTAACCGTTAACCCCCTGTTTCTGGTTCACTGAGGTTGACCGTCAGCGCGTGTATTTTGGCAAACGTGACGATGGAGCGGCTATACTCTTGTCCTATCAGAAAATCTGCCCGGTATTGAGCGCAATATGTCAGACACACCCATAAAACGAACCCGGAAGCGGGTTATCAGACGCGGCGACCTTCCAGCCAGCAAACTGGCAACCACCCGCAAGCCACCAA
>JBMZDK010000298.1:0-4918 GCA_049614265.1 Thiolinea sp. | reverse complement strand
TGAATTATCGCAGGCTTTGTCCAGTATGTTACCGTAAGTCAGATAATGTAACCTACTGAAATATCAAGAGTATGTGCGCAAAAAAATCTGGTTTTTATGCGCACTGTTTTCTTTACTGATGGCTTTAGGAGCTTGTAACTTTTACTGCGCTGTCGATTATCAGAGCTTTAGCCCATTCAGCCAGTTAGTAACCAGTTCGCCTAATTCATCACCTTTGTCCTTAAAGTAATGATCAGCTCCGGTAAGCACGCGCTGTTCAGACTGTGGATTACCCGCAGCTGTCATTAATTTCCAGCGTTCCGGTGCCATTTTCAATACGGCAGGATAATCATCCTCACCATAAATATCGAATACAGGAACCTGCATTTTATCCAGCGGAAACGGTTCGTTCATATATTGCTGATAGTCGGTGGCGCCTAAACCAAGGCCAATAAAAGCGCCAATATCAGTATCGCCCTGATCCCGTATCCATTGCATCGCCATATGTCCTCCACAACTATGAGCAATGAGTACAATATTTGAGATGCCCTGTTGTTGCAGGTGTTTGATTCCGGCGCTAATGCGTTTGCCGGCATTTGGGAACAGAGGCACATAATCGTAATACTTGGCTTTTTTCTCCAGTACGGGCATTTGCAAGGCGAGGGAAGTCCAGCCCTGTTCCGGTAATATTGTACGCAGAGGGTTAACAACATCAGCCCAGTCCGGGTGGAAGCCGCGGCCATGAAGGATGATTACAGCACCTTTTGCTTCGTCCGCATCAGTTTGTATTGCCATAAAATCGCTACTGCCGTCATTTAATGCCAGGACTTCACCATCAAAAATTGCATCACTTATTTCTGTTGCCATCCGTTGTTCGCGGGCATAGTCCGGCTCAGTAGTGGCAGTGTTGGAGCTTGCACTTTGAGTTTCTGTTACTTGTGGAGTGCTGTTGGCAGCTGAAGTGTTGTTGTCCTGCCGGGAATTCTCTGGAACAACAGCAGGTCGCGTTGCCATCATAATAAAAAAAGCGATGGCAGCGGCGGTGTAAAGAATGGCTGAGAAGCTCATATTTCCTCCTTGATGGCTTGGTCGTTAGCTGGGTTTGAGCAATTTTTTTACCTACATTTTGTGCAGATGTTGCACAGATAAAGCGTTTCAGCGATAGTACGGCTTCCGGCATGAGGTTATCCGGTTTTCTGAATTAAAATATTCACAATATTCTGTTGGAACTTTTAATCTCTATCCTCTAGATTATGCATGCCATTCATTGGGGCTCTTTTTGTATAGCAGTAAATGAAAGAGCCTGAATAAGGAAGCATACCATTTTGTTAACCCATTGAAACAGGAGTCATGTAAATGGAACTGAAAGGAAGTAAGACTGAGCAAAACCTGAAAGACGCGTTTGCAGGTGAGTCTCAAGCCAACCGTCGTTACCTGTATTTCGCTGCAAAAGCTGACGTTGAAGGTTATAACGATGTTTCAACTGTTTTCCGTTCAACTGCCGAAGGTGAAACAGGGCATGCCCATGGTCATCTGGAGTATCTGGAAGCAGCTGGTGATCCGGCAACCGGTTTACCGATTGGCGGTACTGCGGATAACCTGAAAGCAGCGATTGCTGGCGAAACTCACGAATATACCGATATGTATCCTGGTATGGCTAAAGAAGCACGTGACGAAGGCTTTGATGAAATTGCGGACTGGTTTGAAACTCTGGCGAAGGCTGAGCGTTCACACGCTAACCGTTTCCAGAAAGCACTGGATAACCTGGACGACTAAGACGGATTGACGTCTGAATTGCTCCAGAAGGGCGCTGGTGGCCAATTGTCACCAGCTTCCTGTTTTTTTATTTCATGTATTTTTTTATTCTTAAAGACTGGAAGCGTGTAAGCGTTCCCAGCCATGTTTTCCGGTCGTCTGTTGTTTGAGAAAATAGGGTCTGGGGTGTTTGTTACACTTTTTTACACACTTAATACAGTTATTCAACTGAATCTTCTTCAGGAGAAGTAAGTTTATGGCCACTTCAAAGCGCGAAGGCAGTCTGGAAGCACCCACGCGTCATGCACTGGACTGGAAAAATCCGGAGTTTTACAACGAAGATGCGGTGATGGAAGAAATGGAGCGGGTGTTTGACCTGTGTCATGGCTGCCGTCGTTGTGTCAGTTTGTGCAATTCATTTCCGACCTTATTCGATTTAGTCGATGAGTCAGAGACATTTGAAGTTGATGGGGTGGCGAAAGAAGATTATTGGAATGTGGTTGATCACTGTTATTTATGCGATTTGTGTTATATGACGAAATGTCCTTATACACCGCCACATGAGTGGAATATCGATTTTCCGCATCTGATGTTGCGTGCCAAGGCAATCAAGCATAAGAAGGGCGAAACAAAGGCCCGTGATAAAGTACTGAGTTCGACAGATACGGTGGGGAAACTGGCCGGTATTCCGGTGGTATCACAGGTTGTGAATACCATGAACAATAACCCACTGTTCCGGAAAGGTCTGCAGCAGGCAATGGGTGTTCACCCTGATGCGAAGGTGCCCGCTTATCATAGCAATACCGGACGCAAACGTTTAACGGCGACTTCTAATGCCAATCTGACACGGGCTGATGTGACAGCAACTCCTGCTGGACGAACTCAGGGTAAAGTGGCTTTATTTGCTACCTGTTATGGTAATTATAATGAACCCCATATTCTGGAAGACCTGGTGAAGGTGTTTGAACACAATGGAATTCCGGTAAATCTGTTGGATAAAGAACAATGTTGTGGAATGCCAAAGCTGGAATTGGGCGACCTTGAGGCGGTTGCAGCAGCTAAAGCTGTGAATATTCCAGAAATGATCAATATGATTGATCAGGGCTGGGATATTGTCGGGCCGGTGCCATCCTGTGTGTTGATGTTTAAACAGGAACTCCCCCTGATGTTCCCTGATGATGAAGATGTGCAGCGGGTGAAGCAGCATATTTTTGATCCGTTTGAATACCTGATGCTGCGTGAGAAAGAAGATTTGCTGAATAAAGACTTCCCTGAGTCATTGGGGAAGGTGAGTTATCACGCATCCTGCCATTTGCGGGTACAGAATATCGGCTATAAGACACGTGAAGTCTTGTCATTGATTCCGGATACAGAGCTGGAATTGCTGGAGCGTTGTTCCGGGCATGACGGTACTTATGCGGTAAAAGAAGAATACCACGATATTTCGATGAAAATTTGCCGTCCGGTATTTAATAAAGTGAAACAGGCTCAGCCCGATTATTATGGCAGTGATTGCCCTATGGCTGGGCATCAGATTGAGAATGGCCTGGGTGATGATGCGATGGCACCCACCCATCCTATGACTATGCTGCGTATTGCATACGGCTTGTAAGGAAACTGAAATGACAAAACTGACACGTGCCGATTTGATGAGCCTTGAAACTTATTCGGTGGAACGTCCGGACTTTCGCGCTAAAGTCATAAAGCACAAGATACCCCGTAAAATAGCCCTGGGGCCAAATGCGACATTGTATTTTGAAGATCGCCTGACCATGCAGTATCAGATTCAGGAGATGTTACGGATTGAGAAAATTTTTGAAGCAGAAGGTATTCAGGAAGAGTTGGATACCTACAATGCACTCATTCCGGATGGCAGTAACTGGAAAGCAACATTTATGCTGGAGTTTCCGGATGAAAATGAACGCAAACAGCAATTAGCTAAACTGATTGGGATTGAGAAGCAGACCTGGGCACAGGTTGCCGGTTTCGACAAAGTTTACCCAATCTGTAATGAAGACCTGGAGCGGGAAACCGAGGAAAAAACTTCTTCTGTGCATTTCATGCGCTTTGAGTTAACACCAGCAATGGTGGCGGCGATTCATGAGGGCGGGCAGGTCACCATGGGTATTGAACATGTTGAATATACCCAGCAAACAGAATTAGGAGAGGAAAGCCGGACGTCATTGGCTGCTGACCTTGGCTGAAACTGACCATTGATGGAGTTTTTTCTGTATTAGCTCCATTTTGGCCGTGTATCAATAAAAAGTTCTATGGTATCGTCATTATTGTGTTGATTGCCTGACTAATCCCTTTCAATACGGGTAGTTAGCCGGAACAGGCCGGACTCAGTGAATTCCTGTTCTGATAAGCCGCATATATAAGAGATAGATACTATCGTGAACAATGAACCAAAAGACCCGGTTGAAGAGAGTACGGCACAGGATATCCGCGAGCAGCAAGTGTGGGAGCGCTTACAGAATGAGGCTGTGGCTGCTCAGCGATGGCGTTTGGAACAGGAAATCGAACAGGCCCGAAAAGCTCAGGATGAATCTGAATCAGAAAACGCCCGGCTATCCGAAACATCAGATAATGGCCCCTCTAAGCGTCTGGCCGTTGTCGCACTGGCTTCGTTTATCATTGTGACGTTGATTGTGGCGGCTGTTTATGCGTGGTAAGCAGCTTGTTTGCATGATGTCTTTATTCTTAACAGAAAGGCGAGATTTTATACAGCATTGCTGTGTATAATGCCCGTCCAAAGTGTCTTTGATCAAACAGCAAGGCTGGATAACGGGGTTGCGCAGCTTTAAATCATTGAGTGAAATTGCTGTGATATTTGATCATTTTGTCTCATTTTGCTGATTTATTGTGCGCTTTAAGCACAAATTAGTACAGCTTGTCGGTTTCTTAGTAATTGTTGATCAGCATTGAAGATTAATCAAAGCTGAATGTGTTGAAGTGTTCTATTCTATAGAATATGAATTTTTGTGAAATTTATAGATAGAATTTATGTTTCAGTGTTTTCTATCGCCTATTTGCACGATACTATCAGATTACGGATGACTGGATAGGTCTGTCAGGTCAATAGTGAGGTAACCCCCCTCAAACCTGGCATTGCAGTGTCACTATAAGGAGAATAGTTTTTCATGTCAGACAGAAGATTACAGGTCTTCCATGCGGTTGCACG
>JBMZDK010000297.1:0-4921 GCA_049614265.1 Thiolinea sp. | reverse complement strand
TTTCACATTAGGACTAGCCGTCTTCTTAAACTCCACCGGATGCAACTTCCCATCCCGCTCCAATAAAAGATCAATCTCCCGTTGCTCCTTATCCCGATAAAACCAGGCGCTGGGCTGCAAACCGTTATGCCAGTAACTTTTCAGAATTTCCATCAGCATCCAGTTCTCCAGAATCGCACCGTTCAGCGCCCCCGCTTCCAGCGTATCCGGTGATGACCACTGCGTCAGGTAAGCACACAAGCCAGTATCCATAAAATATAACTTCGGTGTTTTCAGTAAACGCTTACTCAGATTGCTATGCCACGGCTGTAGCAAATAAATAATCCCGGAAACCTCCAGAATCGACAGCCAGGATTTCACCGTTTTCTGATCAACCCCAACATCCCTGGCCAGATCAGCATAGTTTACTAATTGAGAAGTGCGCGCAGCAACCGCCCGCAAAAATTGCAAGAAAGCTCTTTCATCTCCAACTCTGGTTAAATCACGCACATCACGCTGCAAATAAGTCTGGATATACGCGTTATAAAACAGGTCGCGCGATGTTTCCACATCGGTAACAATACGCGGATAGCTACCACGCCAGATAAGGCGGTACAAACCGGCCAACAACAAAGGCTTTTCATCCCGCTTGCGAGCCTGCTCCAGCCAAGCCTTCCCTGGTAAAAAAGGCGGTGTTTGTGTCGCACGCTGACTGATTTCGCCATAAGACAAACCGGTCAGTTCCAATACCGCTACCCGCCCAGCCAGACTTTCTGTCACACCACGCATTAAATGAAATTTCTGCGACCCAGTAAGCCAAAACTGGCCGGTCTTTTTGTCACGATCAACAATAAGCTTAATCGCCCGGAATAACTCAGGCGCATACTGCACTTCATCAATGATCAGCGGAGGAGGATAACGCTGGAAAAATAAAGCAGGGTCATCTTTAGCCAAGAACGCCAGCTCAGGATCGTCTAACGTGACATAGCGATAACCTTCCGGCACACAACTTTCAAACAACGTGGTTTTACCGACCTGCCTTGCGCCAGTGAGCAATAGAACGGGGAAGCTCTTGCTTGCTTGAATGATAGTGTTTGTCAAAGTGCGGGTTGCATACATACAAAATCCGACCAATCTGGAGTTTAATTCCATATTAGTCGAGTATTTATGACAATTCAATCACGATTTCTACAAGGTATTTTCTGCATAAGGAATACTGAAGTATTTAGCCATACTTTTTCACCAGACTGTCTTTAATAGCGCCAAATACTCCCGTAAATCATCATTCACCAAAGCCTTATATCGTGGTGGCAGCACAGCCATATCCGCAGCCATAATCTCCTGATAAGCGGCTCTTACAAATCGCAGACAAACCGGGGCGACTACCCCGGATTCCGCCTCAGTCCTTCCCGCCTTATCCGCAATCTGCCGCTCAAACGCAGCCAATACCTCAGCATCAACCGTCAACGCCCGCAGCAAATCAGCAAACACCACAGTCGGCATCGTATGCTCACGCAACACCCACAACGCACTCAGCGTCGCGCGGCTAATATAAAAGAAGCGCTTCAGCTTCATATCCGGCTCATCCAGCGCAGCAACCATATTTTGCGCCATCGCACGGTAGTGATGAAACGTCGCTTTGGCATTAAACGTACGCGCCACCAACTCACGCAGCGCCGGGGCCAACAGCTCATCTTCATGATAAACCAGCGGCGAAATCAGCCATTCCTGAATCACACTATTGCCACCGTTCGCCAGAGTCATCGCTTTACGCACATCCCAGCCGCTAATATCCAGCACTGCATTCACCGGCAACTCAATCACATCGCGTTCAGGACTCAGCTGGATATACCATTCCGGCGGATGCGCGTACACAAAGCGGACGTCATAGTCGCTGTCCGGCGAGGGAAATCCCCAGGAACGACTGCCGCTTTCGATCGCACAGATAATTTTTACTTCATAATGTGCCGCTAACTCAGCCAGCCTGGTCTTTATCTCCGCCTGAATTGCTGGATCTATCAATTTAGTATTAATGCTTACTGTACTCCTATCAGACAGCGACCTTCGTCTAAAACCATCTGTGTTTCTATTCTTGCAATCAGTAAATCCCGTCCCGGTACATTACCCGGAATAACCCGTGCATAATCGATTGGTAGCTTCCCCCGGCAAATCCCCTCATCACCTTCATAGACCGGAACGCCCATATCCAGCAGCCAGTTAGCCATCACAATAAGTTTGTTATGCAACGCCCCCAGCAACAGGCTATTTTGCTCAGCAAAACCATACCCAACATTTAGCTTGCTCATATCCAGTGAAGCACCGTGTTGTACTAACACCTTTGCTGACTCCAGATCATTATTGATAACCGCCCTGAAAAGCGGGACATACATCATATTTGTGCCTTCATACAAACTGGCATTAAGATCCTCAGGCTGTACCTGAATCCGGCTCAATACAAATTCCAGTAGCTCACTATCCTGACGATTTACAACACAAAATAAAGGTGTAACAATCTGACTATGCGGCATACCATGAAATGATGCCCCCAGCTCAAGGAGCCTCCCGATGGTTTTTTTCACTTCATTACGCTTTCCCTTTCCGAAGGGAGTATTACCCTGCTCATCCAGGCCAAAGCCACAAACCACCATGCCTAAGACTTCATTAACCGAGAAACCATCGTTCCCATCAATAATTCCCCGATCAAGCCAGCGTCTCACCAGCGCATAGTTATTTTCCTGCAAAGCAGTGGAGAAATATTTCTCTTTGCAGGAATAAGTATCTTCAGACGACTGCAGACACAGACTCAACTCGTCCGGCTGTGTGGCCTGAACGTTGGCAGATATCAACAAAAGCCATATAACGAATAGTCGGCCGATCATGTTTTCAAACATCCTGAAACAGTGACTTCATGCTACTGCGCTTTACCCTGATATTTTAGTAGCAACTGCTGTATATCATCCAGCGTCCGCTCCGCCGCATGTGGCCGGCTCACCACTTCCGTCATCGAGCCAAAATGTTGCTCCAGACAATCCATTAATAACTGGCGAATCGCATCAGTATCAGGTTTATCCGGCAAACGACTATTCAGGTAAACCCGCTCCAGATCAGCTTCCTTAAGCGCAAAATAATCTTCCAGCTGAGTTAACGACCATTCACCCCGACGAATAGCCTTCATCTGCTCGGCATCACGCTGTAAGTCCATATCCTGATGCATCAACAACTGTTCCACCTCACCCAGCAAGCGCACGACGTGATAGGCAAATTTCACGTCATAACCAAATTCCTCTACCAGTGCCTTACGCTTACCTTCCGGTTTTTTGGTGCGGATTTTATGCATCTGGCCATAGGCGTAGCCCTTAAACTTGGCCCAGCAACCTTTATGCAGAAATAAATGACGGCGCTCACGTAGCATCCTGCCAATAGATGAGGCATACAACACACAGTTGTCCGGCACATACAGGCTATCAATAATGTTGGGATTGTTCTCAGTCAGTAAGCGAAAGTATTTAGCGATGGCATACACCGTCACATCATAAGTCCGTCCTCGCCCACCCAATGCATCGGCATACTGAATATGGTGCTGCTGATATTGCTCAAACTGCACAGCACATTCATCAAACCCCGGAATTTCACCGCGCAGATGCGGAAACATCATCGTCTTTGGCGGAATCGCAAAAGCGTAGATATCCATATCCGAACTGTCATTACTCACACCGTACGCTACCGACCCCATAATAACTTCATACTGCACCGCATCTGCCAGAAAGGCAGGTGGATCAGGCAACAGTTGTTTTTCATTAAGAAGCTGAATGTGGCTGCTCAAAATAGAATACCTCGCACTGCATAACATTATTTTCTGTTAAACTGCCATCATAATACAGGCAGAGTAAAACCCTATGGAAACCATAGAACTGACACAAAAACACCCTCTCAAAGGTAGCCGGGAATTCAGGCTCGACGCTGACGAAGTTCACTACGTCATCAATTCACCGCTGCGTAATGAAGAGGCCCTGAGCGTCCCATTGCACGTACTGGATGCTAAACCGGAGACAACGGGGTCGATACTGGCGTTTGTCAGCCAAATCAACCGAGAACCCCTCGTTGAGCTGTTCGTCAATAAGCCGGACAAACAAACCTTCGACCAGTTTGTTCAAACACTCAAACAAAGGATCACTGAAGAAGACTTCAGCCGCTTTCACGTCACAAATGCAGGCGTGACTGTTGACAGCGCCCGGCTGGATGAATCGATCAGCATGTTAAAACAGTATGTTGATCCGAATGAAATCGAGCCATTACTCGCCGCTCTGTTTGCGCTCCGGGCCAATCCTGATGATGTGGATTGCCAACGCAATGTTGCCGGAGCATTTAATGAACTTGGCTTTGTACAGGGACAAGTCATCACCTACGCCCCCTACCTCAGCTACCTGCTCACCGGTAACAAATGAATACCCCGTCCCAAACAGTGAAAGTAGAAATATATGGCACCAGCAGCTGTAAAAAGTGCTTTAATGTGCGCGCGTTGCTGGATGAGCGAAACGTTGAATACCTTGATTATCTGATTGACCTGATGCCGCTGGAAAAAGACGCCATGATTCGCCGCACCGGCCTCAAATATTACCCGCAGGTATTTATCAATGATGAACATATTGGCGGTGAAGATGAGATGATGCAGCTGGCGATGGATGGTGGGCTGGATAAGCTGCTGGGCCTGTAACAGCCCAATTTATCCGTCCTCACGGCATCTTCACCGCAACACACATCGAATTATCATCCTACAGTACGCTGAAGCCTATGTGGACACGCTGTATATCCGGGAGGGGGAAGCGAATCCTGCACGGGCTGTTCACGATTCGCTGGCCTGAGCACAGCTTTGTTATTCACACTCTAACACTCAGCGCTTTACTGCACTTGCATATGAAAGCGCTGCCAACAACATAAAAAC
>JBMZDK010000296.1:0-4948 GCA_049614265.1 Thiolinea sp. | reverse complement strand
GCTGAATGGCAGGGCAACCTCAAACCCGAAACCCGCAATATCCCGGCCTCACAGGTACCTGCAGACAGTACACTACCCAGCAGCAATTTTTCTTATCGTGGCTCAGTCGATATTCCCGAAGGCAGCCGGGCTAATATTGTGTTTTTGCCGGTACGTGATGGCTATTTGGTACAGCGCCTGCCGTTTGAGATTGAAGTTAAAGATTTCCGGGTTGAGCACTACAGCACCGGTCAGCCAAAATCCTTTGAAAGCGACCTGATAATTCATGACAAAAACCTGGCAGAACCACTAAAGCAAACGATCGCAGTTAACCACCCATTGATTTATAAGGGCAATGCAATTTATCAGGCCAACTTTGGCGACGGTGGCTCAGAAATTCAGATGAAGCTGCGCCCGTTTCTCAGCAAATATGCCACCCAGGATATGACTGGCAAAGTATTCGAAGAGTATGATCTCAGCGACAGTAATGCCCGCAAGTTTCGCTTAGAACTGGATAATTTCCGTCTGTTTAATATCAATCCAATCACAAATGCGGAAGGTGAACAGGATCAGAAAAATCTTGGCCCCAGCTTTATTTTCCGTTTACGTAATGCTGCCGGTGAAGCCATTGAATACACAAATTATATGGCACCAGTAGAACTGGAAGGACGACGTTATTTACTGAGTGGCGTAAAATTATCACCCTCAGAGCCACAGAAATTCCTCCATATTCCAGCTGATAAAAAAAGCAGTGCTGATTTATTTATGCAATTTCTGCATAACCTTCAGGACGAAGACTTTGTGCGTCAATCAGCCACGCTGACCACTCAGGCATCGATGCAGGGAGCACAGATGGAGAATGACGGCATCCAGAATCAGGTCATTCAATCCATGATGCGACTGACACAGCTTTTTGTTACCACCGGGTTTGACGGTATTTCTGAAGATATTGCCGCCCGCTTCCCGGAAGATCAGCAACAAAAAGTCTCAGAGGCTTTCCTTAAAGTGTTACAGGCCGGTTTACGCAGCGCTTACACTGAAACCCTGAAAGCTAATGGCCAGTCTGAACTGACTGAAAGTGATTGGGCATTTTTTGATGATAGCCTGAGTGCCATCGCCAATCTGCCTTTTTATGGCTCGCCCTGGTATATACAGATGACCGGCTTCAAACAAATCGAAGCATCAGGCCTGCAAATCACACGTTCCCCCGGTAAAAACGTCGTCTATTTTGGCAGCGTCATGTTAATCATTGGGGTCTTTCTGCTTTTCTACATTGCACAGCGTAGAATCTGGATCTATATGAAACCCTTAGACAATGGTGAGACAGAAGTGATTCTGGCTGGCACCACCAATCGTCAACAGGAAGAATTCAGCAAGTATTTTGAACGCCTGCGCCATGCCTTTGAGCAGGCGTTAGCGAAGAGAGGTTAAATCATGTCCGTACCACAAGATGCCATGCAGGAAATTATTAACCGACCGGGGCTGTTGCAACGCCTGAAGCTCAGCGACTGGATTTGGGCGGTACTTGTTATTGCCGGAGCCGCTTTTGTCTTCAGTAGCTACTCCTCACACATGGACGTTTATGAGCAAGGCATTCTGATTTTAACCGCTCCTTCTATTATTGCCCTCGGATGGTACTGGCGAGCTTTCCAGCCGCTCACAGTTGCAGTCACCCTGCTCAGTTTGCTCGGCATCTGGTTGTATGGTGGAGATTATGGCAGTGCAGACAAAGTGTTTGGCCTGAAATACATGTTCTCCAGCCAGTCCGCAGTTATGTGGATGAGCGCCCTGTTTGTTCTCGCTACAATATTTTATTTTGTCGGCCTCATTGCCGGTAATGACTTTACTGAAAAAACCGGTTCAGCCATTACCTGGGTAGCCATTACCATGGGCTTTGTTGGCCTGATGGTGCGCTGGTATGAGTCCTACCTGATTGACCCGGAATTTGGCCATATCCCAGTCAGCAATTTATACGAAGTCTTTATTCTGTTTTGCCTGATCACCGGCATGCTGTATATGTATTACGAAGGTAAATACCGCAGCCGTGCACTGGGAGGCTTTGTTCTGCTGGTGATTAGTGCTGCTGTTGGCTTCCTGCTTTGGTACAGCTTTGATCGTGGTGCTCATGAGATACAACCCCTGGTTCCTGCCTTAAAAAGCTACTGGATGAAAATCCATGTTCCTGCCAATTTCATTGGCTATGGTGCATTTGCTCTCTCCGCCATGGTTAGTGTGGCATATCTGATAAAAGAATCCGCAATGAATCGTAACCCCGATGGCTTAATGGCACGACGCCTGCCGCCACTGGAAATGCTGGATGATATTAGTTATAAATCAATTGCACTGGGCTTTGCCTTCTTTACCATCGCGACCATATTGGGAGCAATGTGGGCAGCTGAAGCCTGGGGTGGTTACTGGTCATGGGATCCAAAAGAAACCTGGGCACTCATTGTCTGGCTAAACTATGCTGCATGGCTGCACTTCCGCTTTTCTAAAGGCTGGCAGGGTAAACATATGGCCTGGTGGGCAATCGCAGGATTATTTATTACCCTGTTTGCCTTCCTGGGAGTGAATATGTTTTTATCCGGATTACACTCTTATGGTGAACTTTGATTAGTTCAGGCCGGTCTGAGGGAAAAGAATTCGGGCGATTGGCAGCACGCGCCCTTTATAATGACAATCAAGGAGAACAAACCCATGAAACGAGTGTTTAGCTATCTGTTACCCGCCCTGGCCATTATGACGCTGGGACTATTCGTCTACAGCCCGGGAGTATCACAGGCCCAGTCTTTTAATGAAGGCATTCACTATGGCATCGTCAGTCCACCGGTATCCACTCAGGCGGAAGAAGGCAAAATCGAAGTCATGGAAATCTTCTGGTATGGCTGCCCGCATTGTTACAATCTAGAACCAACCATTCACGAGTACCTGAAGCAAAAACCGGAGAACGTCACCTTTAACCGTGTACCGGCTATGCTGAGTCCGAAGTGGTCATTCCACGGCAAATTGTACTACATTGGCCAAATGCTTGATGCTGATGGCAGTAAGGGAGTGCATGACAAAATTTTTGAAGCGCTGCACAAACAGCGTCGCCGCATTGAGAATGACGACCAGCTGCGCCGTTTCTTTAAAGGTCTCGGCTATAAAAAGAAAGACGTTGATACTGCCATGAAGTCAATGGAGCTAAAAAGTCAGTTGGAATATGCCAGAGAAATCACTGCCAAGTCCGGCCTTGATTCAGTACCTACACTGATTGTAAATGGTAAATACCTGACCAGTCCCAGCATGGTATCCGGCTCTAAAAATATGATTGATATCCTCAATCAGCTCAGCAAGCGTGCTGCTAGCGAACAATAATGAAAGACTCTGCCCTCTCTCCTGACCGGGAGAGGGTTTTCAAGCTAAGACCCTCCCAATATGCGCAATCTGAATTTCATCGATAGACTACTCACTGAAGTGGATCAATCACTTCGCACCACACTGGCTGCACCAGAAACCACTGAGCGCACCTATCCCGCAGCTGATATTCAGGAACGCGACACACTAACTGATGAAGAACGCCAGCTTTCTGGTCGTTTAATGCGGATAAACCACGCTGGAGAGGTCTCAGCACAAGGCCTGTACCGTGGCCAGGCATTAACAGCAAAGCTACCCGATGTCCGTGAGCAAATGGAACGCGCCGCATTGGAGGAGAATGACCACCTTGACTGGTGCGAGCGACGGTTACGGGAACTCGACACTAATAAAAGCCTGCTGAATCCTTTGTGGTATTGGGGCTCCTTCTCTATCGGTGCAGCAGCGGGACTGGTGGGAGACAAGTGGAGTCTGGGATTCGTAAAAGAGACCGAAGAACAGGTGGAACGGCACCTTGATAAGCATTTGACTGAACTCCCGGCAAAAGACCTTCCCAGCATGGCAGTCCTGCAGCAAATGAAAGAAGACGAAATCCGTCACGGTGAAATGGCAGCACAAGCCGGTGGCAAAACGCTACCCTGGCCGGTACGCAAGTTGGTCATGCCAATGATTTCAAAAGCGATGACAGCCTCTGCTTACCGTATCTGACAACTTTGAACAACGTTAACGCCCTTTATCTTGCTGACATAACAACGATAAAATTCTGGCATAGGGCATCTGCACACATTCTACTTGCGCGATAACACTGCTTTACAGAGAATCCCCTTCATTCTTTTATTTCCAATGGCGTTCTCACAATGTCCGAAATGTCCAAACAACGTTTTTCTACCCTGTTACTTGATCATCCCGCTGATCATGTCCTGCAAATCACTTTAAACCGGCCTGAATTTGCAAACGCCTTTAATACGCAAATGGCACGAGAATTACACACGTTGTTTGAAGATATTGCTTTAGACCCTGGTGACACCCGCTGCATTATTCTGACCGGTGCCGGTGAACGCGCATTTTGTGCTGGCGGCGATCTGAAAGAACGCAAAGGAATGACAGACGAAGCCTGGGGGAAACAACATCTGGTATATGAACGCATGGTACGCGCAGTGCTCGACTGCCCAACGCCGGTTATTGGTGCAATTAACGGTGCTGCCTATGGTGGTGGCTGTGAAATTACAGCCGCTTTAGATTTTGTCTATGCCTCAGAGCATGCAAAATTTGCCTTAACCGAAACAACCCTTGGCATTATTCCCGGCGCAGGCGGCACCCAAACACTGGCCAGAGCCATGGGGGAACGCCGCACTAAAGAACTGATCCTGTCTGCACGACCTTTTACTGCGCAACAGGCGCGGGACTGGGGGTTGGTTAATGCCTTGTACCCGCCAGAAGAACTATTATCTTCAGCACTAGAGACCGCCGTTCGTATTGCCGGAAATGCACCGATTGCTGTTCGCCAGGCGAAGCAATCCATTCACCGTGGCCTTCAGATGTCTTTACGCGATGGACTGAGCTTTGAGATCGAAGCTTACAACCGAACGGTGCCCACCAATGACCGGCGGGAAGG
>JBMZDK010000295.1:0-4982 GCA_049614265.1 Thiolinea sp. | reverse complement strand
CCACCGTTATTGTGTCCCGGACACTGATGTCCGCTACCTGTACCCTGGGTTGATCCTCCACTTAACAGCTGTAACAGCTGATTAATTAAGGCCGCCAGTGTTTGCATTTGAGGTGCCTGAGTCGAGGCACTATTAAAGTTTTGTACACTACTGCTGGAGGGTGGTGTGGGTGAGGCCGGAGCCGGGGTGTTTTGAACAGGATCAAGATTATTTAGCGGTTGTTGGCCGCCAATGCCGTGGATAAATGTCATGCATGCTCTCCTAAAGACTTAAGGATTAGTTAAACAAAAAATTTGTTATGAATACCTGCCGTACGGTGGTTTTATTGGTATGTCTTTAAGCTAGGTTACACCGGTTAAATAAGCTGCTTCAGCTAGGATTAATGGTAGTGTTTGAGGTATGAGTGGTGTTAATCATTATTGTCAGGAAATGCTGCCATACTGTGATCTTCCATAAAAAATATTTATGATTTGGTAGTTAATTTTATGCGTTTGATTTTTAATCTCCTGGTAAATGTTTCTGCATTTTTTTATTGAATTCTGAGCACCAGATAGCATGAAAAATAGCCCGTTTATCTCTAATGCCAAAGAACTAATTCCTATATACCACTAACCTTGGGGTATCAATGTATAGCTTGCTTTATTGTTGTTCTTAAATGAGTTTTTAGCTGGTGATGAAAATGCTGATCATCAACCTCTGTCGATTTAATCACACAGTTTTGATAGATAGAGTAAATATGCAGAGATGGTTTTAGTAACTGATTAAAATTGTGTGTTTTTCTGCCTGTATTTTAATAAAAAATAATAATATGCAATGCAGTACTTGAATTTTTGGAGAAATGAAGATACAGGAGTTTGCTTTAACTTGTGTTGGAGGTGAAGGGTGTATTTTTGTATCAGCATTGAGGAAATATGCCCTGGTTTTTCTACACACAATATGCTTCTTAATAAAAGCAGATAATCAGCCAATGTCCTTCAGTTTTTAGGATTTTTGATTATATTGATAATATAGGAATATAGATATGACTTTTGGTATTTATAATGACCGACGACCGGATATTAGTCCGCTTTATTCAGGGCAAACCTCATTCAACAATAATCCATCTGTTCAGAGTGGTTCCGGGAATTATTCGTTTACAGGTAATGGAATACAGAGCGCAGGCTTGCCACAGGGCAACTTAAGCAGCTTGATCCAGGGACTTCTCAGCCAATTGGTTGGTAATACCGGCGGCAGTAGTTTTGGTGCCGGCCCCGGTTTTGGTACGTTTGGCGGTAACGGTGGTTTTACCGGCAACATCAATGCAAACTTCATCCCTAACCAGCCTCAACAGTTTCAACAGGCTCAACAGCCCTTAATTATCCAGGGCACCGGCGGCAAAGGCGGTAAGAAGGGACAATCAGCTGTTTCAGTGATCAATGGATTTGGTACTGGCGGTGTGAACGGCGGACAGCCATTAATCCTGCAGGGTACCGGTGGCAAGGGTGGTAAAAAAGGTCAGGGTGCTGTAACTGTCCTGGGAGGTTTTGGTGCTCAGCCTGCGCAAAATCCTGGTGGTACGATTACCGGTACCGTGAATGGCAACTTTGGTGGTAATGGTGGCTTTGGGGTCAGCCCTAACCCCGGCCAGAACCCCGGAGTAAATCCGGGTTATGGTTATGCCCCGGCGAACCCCGGCAACTTTGGTGGTAATGGCTTCTTTAACGGCAACATCAATGCCAACTTCATTCCTAACCAACCTCAGCAGTTTCAACAGCCTCAGCAGCCTTTGATTATTCAGGGCACCGGTGGAAAAGGTGGTAAGAAAGGCCAGTCCGCTATTTCAGTGATCAATGGTTTTGGTACTGGCGGTATTAACGGCGGGCAGCCGTTGATACTTCAGGGAACCGGCGGCAAAGGTGGTAAAAAAGGTCAGGCGGCAATCACTGTACTGGGTGGATTTGGTGCTCCGCCTGCGCAAAATCCTGGCGGTACTATCACTGGTACCGTCAACGGTAATTTTGGGGGTAACGGTGGTTTTGGTATTAATCCCGGCCAGAATTTTGGTGTAAACCCCGGCTACCAATATAATCAGGCTCCTGCCAATTTCGGCAATTTTGGTGGCAATGGCGGTTTTACCGGCAACATCAATGCCAACTTTATTCCTAACCAGCCTCAGCAATTCCAGCAACCTCAACAGCCATTAATCATTCAGGGTACTGGTGGTAAAGGTGGTAAGAAGGGCCAGTCTGCTATTTCAGTGGTGAATGGTTTTGGTACCGGTGGTGTTAACGGTGGACAGCCACTCATCCTGCAGGGAACCGGCGGTAAAGGTGGTAAGAAAGGCCAGGGCGCTGTAACGGTGATTGGTGGTTTTGGTGCTCCACCAGCGCAAAATCCAGGTGGAACGATTACGGGAACCATCAATGGTAACTTTGGCGGCACAGGAGGCTTCAATGTCTTTGGTGGCGGTTATCCGGGTAATGTGAATCATGGCGGCGGTGCGCATGGTGGTTATCATCACCAGGGCGGAGCCAATTATCAGAAATATTTCGGATAATAAACCCGTATAGATAGCATCATTGCTACGTAATACCCACATGCAGGGGTCAGACGTTTCGTCTGCCCCTGTTTTCTTGTTTTGCCGATAAAATAAATAGTGGCGAATGATATTAATAAGCCTGCCCTGTTTATTCCGGCTTAAATAGGTTGCTGGAAAATGGACATTGCGCCAATCTCTGATCTTTCATCTGATAGTAATTTCATCTCATGGTTAAATTCATTTTCTGAAGTCAGTAGCGTACGTGTTGTCAACGCACTGCCCTGGCGGGAAGATTGCCTGCTGGAAACCGGAAACGGCATTGTTTACCTCAGAAGAACAACGCCGGAAAGAATGCCGGGTTTAAAGTTAAATGAGAATATTAGTCGCTACTTTGAGAAGTGTTTTCCTACCGTGCTGTCCAGTTCCGAAGACTTTAATGCCATTCTGGTTCAGGAGCAGGATGCTATTGTCTTTGGCGATAAACCGAGTGAGAAACAACGTCTAAAGTTGATTCAGAATTACGCCTCATTACAGCTTGCTTCACAGAATATATCGAGACTGAGTGCTGAAGTAGAGTCTCTGGATTTAGATACGTTGCTGGTTAGCCTGCTGGATTTTCTTAATCCGGAATATGAATACAGCAATGGCGGTGTTAACGCCGGGTTTTACATGCATGATGTACGTGAGGCTCGTGGCTATCATGCAGCAATTTCCAGCCGCGTCGATTTGATACAGCGAATATTGTCTGATGCAGCCAGATTGCCGTCAGTATTGAATCATTGCCATCTTGACCCGATGGGAGTGTATGAAAAACATGACGGCACGATTGTTATTGATCACTGGGAGCATGCCCGTATGGGGCCTGCGGGTCTTTCGCTGCCTAAAGTTTTTGGTAGTTGTTCCTCTGTTCTGAAACTTCTGATGGAGAACGACCGGGATTCCCATGATGGTAAATTGCTATGTAATTACCTTGATGCCCTGAGCAATAATCATTATGCGGATATGCCGCTGCTTGCTGCAGGCATACCGGCAGCAGCCTTTGCCGGGGTGATGAATCAACTGGTGTCATTATCAACAGTGGGCATCAGGGATTTTGATTATTGTAAAACCATTGCTGGGTTGATTCGTGATGGTATTGAAGACCTGGTGCATTATTGCGATGAATTAGTGCTCTACAGTGGTCGCGATGCTGTTTTGCACTATACCAATGATTATGTTGTTAATGGTGCGCCCTGGCGCGGAGCTTCTTTACTGGAGCGGTGGCTGGAGGATCATCCGGCAGATACCGAACTGTGCCGAATTCTGCTGGATATCAATATCCGTATGGCTAACTGGCAGTCGGCCATTGCTGCAGCTGAACAGTTGTTGATCTTGTTGCCAGGTGACCCTGAAATACATCATTTGCTGGGTATTGCGCATTTGAAATATGGCCAGCCCCTTGAGGCGCTGAAAGCATTTGAAGTGGCTGAACGCAGTAACCCGCAAATGCCTGAACTGAAACATAATATTGAAAAGTGCTCACAAATAATTTTCTGGCAGGACAGGGCGAAGATCCCACACCTTGCGCCAACCTTGTCATTAACCGACCAGGAACGGACACAGAATGTTGTGGCCTCTGAGAAGGTTGATCTGGCTACCCGAATGTTCCGGGAATACGGCTATACAGTGATTCAGAATGTTTTTGATAAGAACAAGATTGAGGAAATTTCTCAGGCTGTTTTTGAACGCTATAACAATTATTTTGAAGACCGCTTTTATGAAGACAATTTAATATTGGGTGACAAGCGTCGTATGGTGACGCTGGATATTAATGATGTCTTTAATGATCCGACGGTTTATGGCAGCCCGATTATTGATGGCATGATGGGCACACTGCTGAATGAGGATTATGTGCTCGGAGGCTTTAATGCCGTCGTGTCTTTGCCCGGCTCCAGAGATCAGGGGCTGCACAAGGACTATGCACCACTGTTTCCTAATGATGCCGAAGAATATTTTGTAACACCGCCGTTCGCCGCAGCTGTTCTGATTCCGTTGATCAAAATGAGTTATCAGCATGGTGTGACCAGTTTTAGGAAAGGCAGCCAAAAAGTGCCGGAACAAATGCCGTTCCATATCCAGACCCAGGAACCGCTGGTTGATCTGGGAGACTGTGTTGTATTTGATTACCGGGTGGCTCATGAAGGTTTGGCAAATCACACTGAAGATGTGCGCCCAATGCTGAGTATGATTTATCACCGGATATGGTTTCGGGATGCATTGAATTATGAACAACAGGTTCCGGTTTCGATTACTAAACCCGAACTGGAAAAAGTGCCTGAACCGCTGAAACATCTGTTCAAGTGGGTTGATGCATGCTGAAGTCAACCTGCCCGGAAATAGCCTGGGCGTGCTCCCACTTTGCAGCAGAACGGGTAGAGTGCATCAGCGATGAACCCTGGGCTAAGGTATTTAAATTATCTGATTC
>JBMZDK010000294.1:0-4995 GCA_049614265.1 Thiolinea sp. | reverse complement strand
CCTCGCTGAGCTGCTCCTGATGCGCTGGCTCCGATGACAGCAGTTTGCTATGACTAAATACCTGTAGCGGTATCAGGCATAAAATAATGAGTGACAGTTGGGTAAAAAATTTCATGGCTATGCTCGTTTCGTATTTAAGCTGAAAAAGGAACAACAGCTATTGCTGTACAAACCTGCTGCAATAGCTGTCTCTGAACGGTTAAAACGGTAGACTTAATGTTTCATACCCGCCATGCCCTCATGACCTAATATCGAGGGATCAAGCATGCCAAAGATCATAGCGATATGGCCAAAAATCAAAAATATGGCGATACAAGTCGCATGCACCATCAGCTTACCTTCACGATCCCGGTGTCTATCTACAAAACCCAGTTCCTGCAAAGCTATCCAAATCAATGGTAAACCACCAATTACATAGGTAAACACTGCAATTATATCGATAATTGTGCGCCACTCACCCGCGACCGTAATCGGAATAATCGCCTTACTAACGATATAAATAATAATACCAACAAAGTAAATACCGACGATGATGCCGGAATAACGGTTTATCTTATGCACCAGACCGTCAAACTTACGGGTGAACAAAATATAAAGCTCAGTAATTGCCAGTGTCTCTGCCAGAACAATGGGAATACCCATAAAAATAATCAAATTCCAGGGTTGGTTAACCGCCAATAACTCCATGTAATGAGTCATGTTCATATAATTTTCTCCAAATGATTAAAGTGTGTGGCAAAACGCCACGCATTTACGTTGTATTTTGCTTAACTCAGAGAAAACTTTGGAGGCCGGAAAGGTGCAAGACGGGTTCGGTCTGTGGGAGGTGGAGATATGGGAAGGTGACGTTTCCGGCCGGCAAAATTGACCAGCGGCAACGATAGAAAAGGCTGCAGCGCCAGTCCAAGACAACAGGGGCTGCCATTGTCAGGACAGTGGTTATCTGATTTAAGATCACCTGTTATCTGCCCCATATGATGTCCTGCATGATGCACGTCAACACCCGCCACCTCAGAAGGTGCATGGTGCATACTACTGACGGGCATAGCTGTGGCATGGAGTATATTCACCAGTAAGCTAATGCAAATGAACAGGATCAGTCTCATACACTCAACTATAGGGGAACAACATAGCAAACACAATTACGAAAAATTTATCTTCGCCTGCAGCAATCTATTAAAAAACGATTGTCGTTCCGGTTTGTATTTGAAGATACACTTATGAAGACACATTTATAATGATATAAGTACTTGGTATCATTACACGAACCAAGCACCTCGCGACCTGTTAACCGGAGTAACCATGAGCCAGAGCATGCCTGATACCACTTTCACCGGCCCGGAAATTTGCAAATTACCCGCACGCGAGGTCGTAGCACTCTTAAAAAAAGGTGAAGTCTCACCCAAAGAACTACTGGATGCCAGCTTCTCCCGCATTGAACAGGTCGAACCCACAGTTAACGCCACTGTCACCCGCTGTCCGGAACGTGCTTATGCGGCATTAGATAAACTGGGCGCACAGGCCGCAGACAATGACCAGTACGCAGGCTGGCTCGCCGGTTTACCCATTGCGATCAAAGACCTCACCACTGTTTCCGGCGTTAAAACCACGTTTGGCAGCTGGGGCATGCGTGATTTCGTTCCGGAAACCAGCGGCCCTCTGGTTGAACGACTGGAAGATCGTGGTGGTGTCATCGTTGGTAAAACCAACACCCCGGAATTTGGCGCGGGCGGCAATACTTTTAACCAGGTATTCGGTTATACCCGCAACCCCTGGGATACCCGCAAAAATGCCGGTGGTTCCTCTGGCGGTGCAGCAGTATCGCTGGCAACCGGTGAAGTCTGGCTGAGTCAGGGTTCTGATTTAGCAGGCTCCTTACGCACACCGGCTGCTTATTGTGGCGTATGCGGTTTCCGCCCGACACCGGGGCGTGCGGGTGGCGGGCCTGACCCGGCAGCTTTCCTGATGGAAGGAATTTCCGGCCCGATGGCAAGAGATGTCGAAGATACTGCACTGTTTCTTGATGCAATGGCGGGCTTTGACCCACGGGAACCCATTACCATTGAAGAACCCCGGACTTCGTTTCAGGACGCCCTGAAACAGGAACGCAAAAATATCCGGATCGCCTTTAGCCCGGATCAGAATGGTTTTGCTCCGGTAGAAGCCAATATCCGCCAGATTATGGCGCAGGCCATGGCAAGCCTGGAAACCTCCGGTATCACAGTGGACGAAAGCTGTCCGGAATTACCGGATTTGTATGAAACCTATATCAGCCTGCGTGGTATGCATTTCGGCGCGGTTAACTCCTTTATTCCTGAGCCGGTACAAAAGCATTTTAAAGAAACCTTACGTAAAAACATTGCAACCGGCGTACAGCAAACGGCTGAAGATATTTACCGTGCGGTGCGAAGCAGAACAGACCTTTATCAACGGATGCGGGTATTCCTGCAGGACTTTGATGTCCTCGCATTGCCAGTAGTCGGTCTCGAACCCGGACTGGTAGAAGATGAATACCCATTGATGGTCGATGGCGTTCCAACACATGACTATGTTGACTGGCTGAAATTTTCTTATCTGGCGACTACAACAGCGCTGCCGTCGCTGGCTTTGCCTGTTGGCTTTACCGACAGTGGTATGCCGGTGGGTATGCAGCTAATTGGCCCGCCACGCGGAGAAGCCGTGGTTTTACAGGTCGGACTGGCCGTCGAACGGGCACTGAATCTGGGTATTGGCGTGATTGACCCGGTGGTTCGGTGACGGAATTGATCCGAAACACAGCCGTACCACCGGAGAAAGGATAGCAGACAGCGTAGTAGCTACGCTGCTCTGTAAACCGGGCGGGTCATACAGGTCGGCCCGCCTTCTGCGACCATACACAGGTGCTTGCCCTGAAACGTCTGCACACGACAACCCGCTGCTTCCAGCGCCGCTTTTGTCTTCGGAAACCCATCCACCATAATCACATCACGTGGCCCGACAGCCAGCACATTGGTATTGATCCCGAAACTCGCCTCAAACTCATCTTCAGGCGTTACTACAAACCGAATTCCACGTTGTTCCATCTCCAACGCCAGCCGCACCGGTAACAAAGGATAATGCACCAGCATCAGATCCGGCGCTAACGGGCTAATCACCGACATCAGATGCAAACAGGCTTCAGGGCCGCCCAATACCGGCAGGTCATAAGCCAATACACGCATACCGTAGGGTGCAAATATTTCACGTAACTGCTCTACCGCCGCCAGATTAGTCCGGTAACCCATGCCCACAGCCAACGTATCATCATCCAGCCACACGGAGTCCCCACCTTCCATAGTGCCGGGCGCAGTAATTTCTCCCAGTACCGGAATACCGGCTTCTTCATAATATGCCCGATGTAAAGCTTCCTCACCCCGCCGCAGCCGCTTACCCATGGTAAACAAAACCGCGCCATGCTTGGTGACGATCGAGGCATCATGCGTAAACACGCTATCCGCCAGTTCACCACGTTCTGCAGGCAGACGATCCACCACCACTCCGGCTTCCAGCAATAACGCCTCCAGCTGGTTAAAATCTTCGGTGACTCCAGCTGCATTAATTGGCGTGCTGTAATGCCAGGTTTCTGCATCCGCCGTAAACATCGCCTCACCCGGCGCAGCCATCAAAACCCGCTTTAACGGTGCCGACATCTCATGGCTGCCAAATCCTGTTGCTGTCTGTGTCATTATTCATTCCCCTGTACGCGGTTAATATCTGTTCTGTCATTATCCAGTAATGACAGCGTATCGTTAACAGACAACGCCGTACAGAATTCACCATGCATATTGGCCACACTCATCGCATGCACCAGTTCCGGATCGTGATCAGTCCCGTCAAAGCCAATGCGGTTAGTCGTTGCACAGGCATCCGGCACCAGGTAAGTATCAAACCCCATATTCCCCGCCATCCGCACCGACGTTTCGACACAAAAATTAGTGAAGAACCCCACCACAACCAGACGGGAGATATTGGCGCGCCGCAGCTGTACTTCCATCGAAGTCCCTACAAAGGCGCTATTCACATCTTTCACCACAACGATATCACCCGGCTCCGGCTCAAAACCAGGCTTCATTGCTCCGGTCGCCAGCGACAACTTAAGTGGCGATGCGGCCTCCCGTGAGTCATGCTGTGTATATGCAACAGGTAACCCCCGCTCACGCCAGGCACCCAGCAGAGAAGCCATCGAATGTTCAGCATCAGGGTTATTCCGCCGACCGGTTGGCCCACCCCAATGTTCCAGCACATCCACTCCCTGTTGCACATCAATCAGCAACAGCGCGGTATCCTGAGCAAATTGTTTAATCATCGTACTTCCGCCATCAATTCCCGCGCAATCACCAGCTTCTGGATATCGCTGGTACCTTCATAAATCTGTGCAATCCTGACATCACGGTAAATCCGCTCCACCGGAAAATCGCTCAGGTAACCATAACCGCCATGCACCTGGATAGCATCCGAGCAAACCTTCTCCGCCATTTCTGAGGCAAACAGCTTCGCCATGCAGGCCTGCTTCAGGCACGGCTCGCCAGCATTCTTCATCGCCGCCGCATTCATCACCATCAGATGCGCCGCCTCCAGCTGTGTTGCCATCTCCGCTAAACGGAAACCCACCGCCTGATGATGCATAATCGGCTTACCAAAACTTTCCCGCTCCTGCGCATAAGCCAGCGCTGCCTCATACGCCGCCCGCGCCATTCCCACTGCCTGCGCCGCAATACCAATACGCCCGCCTTCCAGATTACTCAGCGCAATCCGGTAGCCGTCACCCTCATTACCAATCAGGTGATCCACAGGAATACGACAATTATCGAAGAAAATACTCGCGGTGTCCGAACCGTGCTGCCCCAGCTTATCTTCGACTTTACTCACCTGATAACCCGGATTATCCGTCGGCACGACAAAAGCACTCAATCCCTTTTTGCCTGCCGCTTTATCCGTCACGGCAAACACAATCGCAACATCACTGTTCTTACCCGA
>JBMZDK010000293.1:0-5003 GCA_049614265.1 Thiolinea sp. | reverse complement strand
CAGGCTTACTGGGCGGATCAGGGTTGTGTCATTATGCAGCCCTACGATATGGAAATGGGCGCAGGTACTTTCCACCCCGCTACCTTTTTGCGTTCCATTGGCCCGGAGCCGTGGAATGCTGCTTATGTCCAGCCTTCCCGCCGCCCTACTGACGGTCGCTATGGTGAAAACCCCAATCGTCTGCAGCATTATTATCAGTTTCAGGTGCTAATGAAGCCATCACCTCCTGACATGCAGGAGTTGTACCTTGGGTCGTTGAAAGCACTGGGTTTTGATCCGCTGGTTCATGACATTCGTTTTGTTGAAGATAACTGGGAATCACCAACACTTGGTGCCTGGGGCTTAGGCTGGGAAATCTGGCTTAATGGCATGGAAGTGACGCAGTTTACCTACTTTCAGCAGGTTGGTGGTTTGGACTGCCGCCCGGTGAGCGGTGAAATTACTTATGGTCTGGAACGCCTGGCGATGTATATGCAGGGCGTGGAAAGTGTTTATGACTTAGTCTGGACACATGGCCCGCAAGGTGCTGTGACCTATGGTGATGTTTACCACCAGAATGAAGTGGAGCAGTCTACCTATAATTTTGAGCATGCTGATACTGAAGAATTGTTTCATCAGTTCGATCAGTGTGAGAAAGAAAGCAAGCGTATGAGTGAGGCCGGGTTGCCGTTGATTGCCTATGAGCAAATGTTGGGGGCATCACACTCCTTTAATCTGCTTGATGCACGCAAGGCAATTTCTGTTACCGAACGCCAGCGCTACATTCTGCGTGTACGCACATTGGCGAGAGCTGTCGCCGAAGGTTATTACCATACCCGTGAAAAAATGGGGTTCCCAATGCTGAAACAGCAGCAGGAGGAGGCAGCCTGATGAGTACAGACACTATGGATTTCCTGGTAGAAATTGGTACTGAAGAACTGCCTCCTAAGGCATTAAAGTCATTATCAGCAGCATTTACCAAGGGTATTGAGAAGGGACTGTCTGATGCCGGTTTAATGGCTTCAGAGTTGGTGGCGTATGCTGCACCAAGACGTTTAGCTGTCTGGATCAGACAGGCTCCGGTCAGACAGAACGATCAGATTATTGAACGCAAAGGCCCGGCAGTTAAAGCCGCCTTTGATCAGGACGGTAACCCAAGCAAGGCGGCGATGGGCTTTGCCCGTTCCTGTGGTGTGGACGTTGCGGATTTACAGCAGCAGGAGACGGAGAAAGGGGCCTGGCTGATGTTCCGTCAACAGCAGGAAGGCCAACAAACCGCTGCCTTACTTCCGGAAATTGTGCAACAGTCTCTGGCTGGTCTGCCTATCCCGAAGCGTATGCGCTGGGGCGACGGGGATGCGGAATTTGTACGTCCGGTTCACTGGATTGTGATGCTTGCTGATACGGATGTGATTGAAACAGACATTCTTGGTATTAGCAGTGGCCGTGAAAGTCGTGGCCACCGTTTCCATGCGCCGGGCAATATCAGTATTAATAGTCCTGCGAGCTATGCTGAACAATTGAAAGATGCGTATGTTTTGGCTGATTTTGTTGCGCGTCGTGAAATGATCCGTGAGCAGGTAACTAAGGTCGCCGCAGAAGCCGGTGGTAACGCCATTATGCCGGAAAGCCTGTTGGAAGAAGTCAGTGCTCTGGTTGAATGGCCAGTGGCAATCGCCGGGCAATTCGAGCGTCGTTTTCTTGATGTGCCGCAGGAAGCATTGATTTATACCATGCAGGGTGATCAGAAGTATTTTGGCTTGACTGATGCTGACGGTAAGTTGATGCCGAATTTCATTACGATCAGTAATATTGAGAGTAAAGATCCGGCAAAGGTAGCCGAGGGCAATGAACGCGTTATCCGGCCACGTTTCAGCGATGCTGAGTTTTTCTGGGAACAGGATAAAAAGCACACACTTGAGTCACGGCGTGAGAAGCTGAAAAGCGTGGTTTTCCAGCAAAAACTGGGAACGTCGCATGATAAGTCAGAGCGTGTGGCAAAGCTGGCGGCTTATATTGCCGGGCAGCTGGGTGCAGATGAAGCGTTAGCAATACGTGCGGCGCAGCTGGCTAAGTGTGATCTGGTAACGGATATGGTATTTGAATTTACCGATCTTCAGGGCACCATGGGCCGTTATTATGCGCTGAATGATGGCGAGCATGCTGAAGTGGCTGCTGCGATGGAAGAGCAGTATATGCCACGTTATGCTGGTGATGATTTACCGGCTTCTGATACCGGACGCATTTTGGCGCTGGCGGAGCGTATTGATACGCTGACCGGGATTTTTGGTATTGGCCAGAAGCCAACCGGGTCTAAAGATCCGTTTGCCCTGCGGCGTGCTGCGCTGGGCGTGCTGCGGATTATGATTGAACAGGAGCTGCCTTTAGATCTGGCAGATTTGCTGGATAATGCAGCCGGAAACTTTACCGGACAGTTAGGCAGCAAACCACAGACTCAGGAAGCGTTGGATTATATTTTTGAACGCCTGCGTGCTTATTATCAGGATCAGGGTATTAACGCAGAACTGGTTGAAGCAGTTGCTGTACTGAAACCGACGCAGCCGCTGGACTTTAATCATCGCATTAAAGCTGTTGCAGCATTTCGTGGTTTAACGGCTGCTGAGAGTCTGGCAGCAGCTAACAAACGGATTGGCAATATCTTATCTAAAGTAAAGGGGGCATTACCGGAAACGGTTAATGCGGATTTACTGCAGGAACCGGCAGAACAGGCTTTGGCCGCTGCCGTGACTGAGCAGCAGGATAAGGTGATGCCATTGTTTGCTGCGGGTGATTATCAGTCTGCACTGATCTCTCTGAGTGAGTTACAACAGCCGGTCGATCACTTCTTTGATGAAGTGATGGTTATGGCAGATGATGAAAAGTTAAAGAACAATCGCCTTGCTCTGCTGAACCATCTGCGTGGTTTATTCCTGCGTGTTGCTGATCTGTCAGTGCTATAAAGTCCATGTTCTGATGCTACAGGCATCTGATGTTTAATGATTTAACCGAACCTTCTTCAGGGCAGTTCCATTAGTAGAGCTGCCCTTTTTAACTGTGTGAAGGATTTGCACATTTCTTGTCCCTCCTTCCTCATTGTTTACACTTTTTCCCCGCAGTCTCTGCTCACTGTCAGCGTAATCTTTTCCTTGTCGCAGGACAGAAAGTTCATAAGTTCAGAACATTCTCTCAGGCATTAACTGACAAATTGATCTCAATAAGGAATTGAAAATGAAAAAATTAATTATCGCAGCAACCGTTATTGGAACATTGGGTCTGGGCAGCACTGTTGCATTGGCAGACGGTGGAAAACACATGGAGCAACGCATGGCACGTATGCAGCAGGAGCTGGGCTTAACCGATGAGCAGGCCGCGAAGGTAAAAGCATTGCGTGAGGCACAAAGAACTGCAATGCAGGCCAGCCGTGAAGCACATCATCAGCAGATTGAAGCGCTGTTAACGCCGGAACAGAAAGAGAAATTCAGTGCAATGAAGGAAAAGCGTAAGCACAGAATGGGGAAGCGCGGTGGACATGGCTATAAAGGCGGCCGGTGTGGTGGGCATGGTAAGCGCGGAGATCATGCCGCACAGCAAAGTTAAATCTGTGAGTGAGTGTTGATTGATTCTGTATAGTCTGATGGCCAGGCTGGCGGTGACGCTGGTGCTGGCCATATCGCGTTTTGAGCAGGCTTGAGTGGAACTGCACTTTATTGGTTTTTGGCTTCGAGCATGTCATGCACAATCGGGCTTAAAATTAATTCCATCGCCAACACCATCTTACCACCGGGTACAACAATGGTATTGCGGCGTGACATAAAAGAATTATGGATCATGCTGAGCAGGTAGGGGAAATCAACATTAAAGCGTACGGGGTCGGCAAAACGGATAACCACAAAGCTTTCATCAGCCGTGGGAATATCCCGCGCAATGAAAGGGTTTGAGGTATCGACTGTCGGAACCCGCTGAAAATTGATATCAGTGCGTGAAAACTGTGGGGTTATGTGATTAATATAATCCGGCATCCGGCGTAAGATGGTTTCAACAACAATTTCCGCATCGTAACCCCGTTCAGAGTTGTCCCGGTGAATTTTTTGTATCCATTCCAGATTAACGCTCGGTACGACTCCAATCCCTAAGTCAACGTGACTGGCGACATCATAGCCTCCGTATCGCTGGTCTTTTGTATCATCCACCACCATGCCGTGAAGGCCTTCATAAAGTAAGACATCCGTATTGGGTTCAAGGGTTTCCCAGGGGGTGAACTCACCGGTAGTGGCGCGGCAACTAATACCAGCTTCCGCAAGGCGTTTGCGATGAGCTTCGGCTTCTTCCTCACTATGAAGGTAGAAGCGTTTCACTCCGCTACCATCGGTGCCATAAGCGCTGAATAATTTTTCTAAGGCGTGGAAATCATTGGCTTCTGGTCCGAAGTGGCTGAAGTCCTGAAGCTCACTGGATTTTTGTTGGAATTCAGTACGGGTAACGCTGTGGTAACTATCACCCTCAATAAAAGCAGCGGCTATCGCCTCCCGGCGAAAGATATTTTCAAAGGTTCGTTTTACAAACGTTGTGCCTGCGCCCGACGAGCCGGTAACAGCAATAACCGGGTGTTGTCTCGACATAGGTTCTCCTCACACCAGAAGCAGGTCATTCTAGCGGATGCCGCCCGCAGTCAGAATATGCCTTTGGCATTACACATTGGGATAGGTGGATAAGTTACTATTCCTGTGGATAACTCTGTGAGTTAAATGCTGAAAGCCTTGTGTTAACTGGCTTGTATAGCGCTGTTGATTATTTTCCTATTGATGATAAATAATTGATTATATGAGTATTAAACCAGCTTTTGAGCAGGGTGATAAGTGGGTTTTTAAGGCTGATGAGCGTGAAATTTTCGTGTGAATAAAAAAAACTTATGATCAATTTTAATTGTTTTTGATATTATATAATAATCAAAATATAATTCAAAGCATAATTGTTAAATAATTATAGTAATAACAACAACAAACAAAATCAAAAAATTTGAGATA
>JBMZDK010000292.1:0-5031 GCA_049614265.1 Thiolinea sp. | reverse complement strand
ATAGCCATTGACTTTAACCCAACAGTCACTCAGCATCCCCGCTCCCTTACTGAAATAGCTATTCCAATGAACGATTTACTCATGTTCACCATCCTGTTGCTGGCTGGTGGTGCTGCCGGTTTTATCAATGTCCTCGCGGGTGGCGGCTCTGCGTTGACCGTACCGATTCTGGTGTTTATGGGTTTCGACCCAACCGTGGCGAATGGCACTAACCGGATAGCTATTCTTGCCGAAGCCGCGACCGGTATCGCCGCTTTCAAAAAGAACCAGTATTCCGACTTCGCCTTGAGCTGGAAGCTGGGTCTGATGACTTTGCCCGGTGCCATTCTGGGGGCGATCTATGCGGTTAAGGTCGATGATGAGTTGTTTATGAAGTTGCTGGGTATCGTGATGATACTGGTGATTTTGTCGCTGTTGTTCCCGAAAGCTAAGGTCATGGAGCATGCGAAAAATCACCGTTGGGCGGAGTGGCTGAAGTGGCCGGTGATGTTTGCGATTGGTTTTTATGGTGGTTTTATCCAGGCGGGTGTTGGCTTTGTCATTATGGCCGGACTGACACACCTCTATAGCATGGATCTGGTGCGGGTAAATATGCACAAGATGTTCATCACCTTAGTGTTCACGGTGCCTGCGATTATCCTGTTTATCTGGACAGGGAATATCAACTGGTTTGCGGCAATAGCGCTGGCGGTGGGGATGTCGCTTGGTGCCTGGGTTGCGGTGAAGGCGGCGATTAAAAAGGGTGAAACGATTATCCGGGCAACGCTGATGGTGGCTTTGGGTATGGTGGCAATTAAACTGCTGTTTTTCTGATTGGGCAGAACCCGAAAACGCATGAGCCTTATGCTATGATGGCATTCCCCGATAATGATAGATGTCCAGGATGGATATGCCCTCAGAAAGCACGCAATTGCTCGACACCGCCCGTCAGGGCATAGATCAGTGGTGTCACACTCCCGTTCGTAATGGTAATCAGATTCAGCTGCTCGCCAGTGGTGTTGCTTCGTATGAACAGCGCTGGAAACTGATTCAGCAGGCGAAACACAGTATTCATATTGTGGCATTTTCGATGATGCTGGATCAGACCAGTATCAAACTGCGGGATATGTTGCTGGAGAAGCTGAAACAGGGCGTTGAGGTTAAGCTGATTTTTGATGACGCTGTGATGTGGTCGACGTTCAGCGGCGGCATTGTGCGCGACCTGCGGCGGGCGGGTGCTGAAGTGATTCGTTACCATAAGCTGTTCCGCCACTTACTGCCGCACTGGGAAAAAGGGCATCCGTTTCGCCAGTCGGTACAGATTTTTAAGCATAAACTCAAGCGCCGGTTCCATGAAAAGTACCTGATTGTTGATGGTGAAATCGCCATTCTGGGTGGCATTAACTGGGGCAATAAATACGCTTTTGGCGGCCTGAAACCGAAAGCCTGGCGTGACTCCGATACCTTAATCACCGGCCCGGTGGTGAGCGATATCCAGCGTCAGTTCCACCGGGATTTTGATCGCTATCTGGATATGGATCGTTATCTGGCGATTGATTTAGGGCATGCTTTGCCGGATGCCGGGATTGAGCATGAGATTCCTGAGCTGACGGCGACCGGTAAGGATCAGGTACGTTATGTCGCCCATAAACCGTACGATGATAATGAGCTGGTGATGACCAATGCTTATCTGGCGCTGATCCAAAAGGCAGAGAGGTATATCTACTGGGGCTGTCATGGTACGCGGCCACCGAATGTGATTGCCGGGGCGCTGACAGATGCAGCACAGCGCGGAGTCGATGTCCGGTTGTATACGAATTCACGTCATGCTTCACAAACGCTGATGTTATTTGGCCTGATGGGGTGGATGTACCGCGAAAGCCAGCGTCATTTCCGTGGCCTGCTGCAAGGTGGTGTCCGGGTCTTCGAATGGCAAAAACCGGGGGCGTTCCACTCGAAGAACATGGTGATTGATGATGTGTTTGCTGCGGTGGGTTCTTACAATATTGCGCGTGGTTCCACTTTCCACCATACGGAAAGCAATGTATTTGTCACCGGTGGTGAATTCCCGTTGGCGGTGCGTAAGCAGTTTGAGATTGATGAACAGGATTGTGCTGAGCTGACCCTGAAATCTGTTCCGGCGCCCGGTGCTTCAACCGACCCCTATCAGCGTCCGCTGAATCCGCGGAATCAGATGGTTGCCAAATCCTTGTTGCCGACAATGATGCAGGGGCAGGATAAGAATGACCGGGAGGTAGCATGAAACAGCTGATTTCTTCGGCCTGGTACGGTGTGCAAAGCGGCTTTCTCAAGACGCTGGGTAATATCAAATATTTCTCCTGGCCATTGTTTTTTGTCTACGATCCCAAGGGATATCAGGTGAAAGGCGATGAAGTGCGCGAGGTGATTAACCTGATTCAGCCCGGTGATATTCTGCTGCGTGGCTACGATAAATACCTCAGCGGGGTGTTTATTCCGGGGTACTTCAGCCATGCCGGTTTGTATCTTGGCGCGGTGACGGAAGAGGATAAAGCGGTATTTGCGCCGTCTATGCAGCCTGAACAACTGGAGCGTTTCCGCACTGGTGAGCAAATGGTGGCTCATGCCATGGCGCAGGGTGTGTTTATGGAAGATGTGATTAACTTCTGCCGCTGTGACCGTATGGTTGTGTTGCGTTTTCCGGAGTCATTTGCGGAGAATGTTAAAGCGGGTTCTGGTGTTGAGCCGATGGAAAAATTATTCAGCGTTGAGGAATACAATCTGTTCCGGGACTTAAAGGCCGGTCAGTCGCTGCGTTTTGAAGATGTGTTTCCGGTGATTTTCCACACCGCCTTAATGCAGCTGGCAAAACCATACGATTACCGCTTTGACTTCGAGAATTACAATGACCTGTCCTGTACCGAGTACGTGCAATCCTGTATCAAAGCGCTGGCTCCGTACCATGGTATCGAAGCCATTGAGCAGCATTACTTTGGTTTGCTGAAAAAGCGGGTGATTGAGCCGGATGCGTTTTACCGTGATTGTTTTGAACAGGTGTGGGCAAGTAAAACAATCGATCCGCAACGTTTACCGGCAACCTGAGGCAATGAGCCACAGGCATTAGGTGCTTGGGAAATTGGCTATCTGTATACCGCTGTTTCACATGATTCCCTGACTAATAAAACAAAGTTGGAATAATCGGCCGGACATTGTCAGGCTGGTAATCATCTGCCTCTTTAATACGCTGGATCACCGAGTCATGTAAGACATCAGGGGTCAGCGGAATTTCACGGTGGAAATGCGGTAAAATATTGAAAATATTTAACACCTTATCTTCAAAAGGGGCGAACGGATCCGGTTCTATCGGGTGGGATAGGGCAGAGCGGTCAAACTGAATGCTATCCGGGCAGGATTCACAGGTTTCTATCATCCAGTCGAGTGCAATATCCGAAAGCCCACGATTCTCTTCGCTGCCACCGCCCACTGCGCTGTGGTCACCGATAAACCATTTTTCCTGTAAATCAAGCCCTTCTCTGCGTGCAGCGTTGGAAAGTTTCATTGGCGTATGATTGAAGATGGTGCGGTGCTCATCAATAGCCAGTGCATGGCGTGCATGTTTGATAATCATGCTGAGTTCCTGGTCGTGGAACTCATAACCCTTATTCCACAAATCATCTATCGGGAAGCCGGGAATCATGTCCGGAATGCCCATGGCGCCAACGGTATCCCAGCAGCCCAGAAACTTTATGGTGACATTTTGCTGGATGACATCCGCCCAGGCTATTTGCCGGTCGCGTAAAGTGAGCGTGTCGCTGTGTTCGCGGTAAGTTTTGTTTTCTTTGTGGCGATAGAATTCGTAGGCCTGCCAGGAGTAATGAATCCATTCACGCTTAAGCAGGCTGCAGCTATAAATCAACCCGGACAGACTGCGTACCGTATAAGCACCCCGGCTAAAGCCAAACATGTATATTTCATCACCCGGCTCATAGTTCATGCACAGGAAGTGATAGGCATTCAAAATATCATTATCCAGCCCAACCCCAAATGCCCCGGCAATATAACGCCCTATCGTGCTGCTTTCTGCACCGATGCCTGAGCAGTAATAAACGATTTGCGGATTTCCCTGTTGATCCTGTGGCGTAATGGTCTGGATCAGTTTGACGACATTGCTGGGATGTTTATTCGAAATACTCTGCCAGGTTCCATCACAGCAGACGATTAGTTTTTTCACAATACGGACTCCTGAAAAATTTTGTTTTCATGCTGCAGGCAAAAAGTTAACTGGTATTGATTCTTGTTTTCCTGGCCAGATTTGCGCTGGCTTATCGGCAACCATTTGCATGCGTTATGAGGTTATTTTAGTAGGTTTGCTGGTGAGGTAGCTGTGAGGAACGTTACATGATTTTGGTGATTTTATCACCATTCTGCTATGCATTGTGAGTATGCCAGTCGGGAGCTATGCCAAAGATCTGCACATCCATGCACAGTTTCTCCAAATCATGCTCAACGATTCCTGCAATTTCAGTCCGTATTGTAGTGGTGAAATTCACAACCACAGGTAAGCGGGATGCACGTCAAAATGATACTGCCGTCATTACAGGAAGCGGGTTCACCACAATGGCGACCGATTAAATACTCCTTATTTCCGCCATTGGGACTGGCGACGCTGGCGGCCTATCTTGATCCCGACGACACGGTTGAACTGATTGATCAACATGTCGAAACGCTGGATTGGGATGACGAGCCTGATCTGGTGGTGATCCAGGTTTATATCACCAGTGCCTCCCGCGCTTACCGGATTGCCGATCATTACCGTGCCAAAGGCTGCCATGTTTGTCTGGGAGGATTGCATGTCACGTCTTTGCCGGAAGAAGCAATGCAACATGCAGATTCTATTTTCTTGGGGCCGGGTGAAGAGACTTTCCCACAGTTTCTGGCCGATTTCCGTATGGGTGTGGCACAACAACGTTATGAGTCGGTAGTACGGACACTGGATCAGTTACCACCCATTCGACGTGACCTGATTAAGCGTGAAAAATACCTCGTGCCAAATTCTATTGTGGTGACGCGGGG
>JBMZDK010000291.1:0-5054 GCA_049614265.1 Thiolinea sp. | reverse complement strand
GTGCCAGTGCCAGTGCCAGTGCCAGTGCCAGTGCCAGTGCCAGTGCCAGTGCCAGCAATCGTAAATGACTGCGACCTTCCGACCTCAACAAAATTATTATAGAAAATAGCCACATATTGCTGGTCAGTTTCAGCAGCGGCAACAGTAATTCCTAATTTCCCATTCGAACCACCTTCAGTAAAAGCACCCGGCATGCCATCATTCCACTCAGACTGCCCCACCGGAACAATACCGATAAAATCGTTGGCCAAATCTGTCCACCGTAAACGAACCCGGTTGCCTTCCAATGCAAGTTGAATATTACTTACGGGTTCCACAGGCTGGCTGTTTCCAATGACATAAGCCTCCTGAAAAGTGTAGAATTTCAGCCCCAACTCCCGTGCTTTAGCAATAACCTGATTCAATTTGCTAACACGAATACCATAACGATGATTTGCCTGTGATGAGTTATCAGGCAAAATCCGATGTGCGTACAGCGTCACAATTTCATTATTGGTTTTGGCCCGCAGGAAGGCTCCTTCTATTTCTGAAACAGGGTTGTCATAGCTGTTATCAATGCCATCACCTGCTAAAACGCCATAGTTTTTATTCGCATCATGGAAAATATCATCCATCTGAAACAGCTGATTATTCTCATCAGCGAAAGTCGTACGCAGGTAGGGAAAATACTGCCGTACCGCCGCATCATAGACTTCATTACGTTCTCCGGAAGGGTAGGAGAAACTCAGCGGCTCAAAACCATCAGCTTGCATATTAACTAATGACGGGATTATTTGATCATTCAGGTATTCATCAATTCGCTCGGGGTCGAAATTATAATCACCGGCAACCCCCTTGTGGCTATAAGTATGGTTGCCAATCTCATGCCCGGCCGCCTCCAGGAGCTTCAGTTTATCTACTTCCGAGCTTGATAATGTATGCCAGTGACTGACAAAAAACGTCGCCTTTACATCACTCATTGAGCTTTGTGAAAAATAGTCATACCACTGATTTACAAATGTATCATCAAAACTCAGCACAACCCCGGCCTGATCCTCTTCCGCCTGCAATGGCTGTAAAAAGCACACTGCCAGGCAAAATCCCGCCCATTTCTGGAAAAATTTCATACAACCCTCAAATCAACAGCAAAAAAGAGATACCGGAACATCTTCTGTTAAGACAAAGGAAAACTTATTGATGCTTCAGGTATAAAGTGAGCTAACCCACAGCTATTATGTAGTTTATGAAGGGAAAAATAATTGTATGGGGGGGATAATCGGTTAAGGCTAACGGATAAACGAAGGCATATTCAATATAGGCAACATAATTGCTAAAACAATTAGCGTAATCATTCCGCCCATTACTAAAATCAGCAACGGTTCTAACAAACCAACCATTTTACTAATACGTGATTGAGTTTCACGTTCCTGCTGGACGGCAGCACGTTCCAGCATTTTATCCAGCTGACCACTACCTTCACCACTGGCAATCAGATAAATCACCATTGGGGGGAAATAGCCAGACTGTTGCAGTGCTTTATTAATCGCCATACCTTCCCGTACTTTAATGGTAGCCGCATCAACAGCCATTCTCATCGGGATGTTTGTTACCACTTCACCGGCAATTTTCATAGCGTCCAGAATTGGTACACCACTTGAGGCAAGAATGCTCAGGGTACGGGCAAAATGCTCAGTATTTATTCCCCTGATCAGGCGACCAAAAATTGGCAGACGTAAAATAAAACGATGAAAACGTATTTTCCAGGCGGGAATTTTCAACAGATAAAAAAGAAAAACAACTGCTGAAATTAGTACCAATAATAAAGTCAGGCCATGCGCTTCAATAAAATCACTACTACTAATCAATACTTTAGTTAACCCCGGCAGGTCACCCTCAAAAGTTTCAAACACACTAATCACATTCGGGACGACAAATTTCAACAGCGCAATAACGATACCAATTGCTACCACGGTCAATAATATCGGATAAGCAAAGGCTGTAGAAACCTTCTGCTGGTTCATTTGTTTATTTTCAGTATAGTCAGCCAAACGATCCAGTACTTCCGCCAGATGCCCCGACTGCTCTCCTGCACCAACCGTTGCACGATAAAGCGGTGGAAATGCTGACGGAAACAACTTCAGCGATGAGGCCAATGTATGTCCTTCCAGAACACGGGCACGCAAGGCAGAAAATATTCGGCGCGAAGCAGCTCGTTCTGTTTGTCGTACCACTGTTCCCAGAGCTTCTTCTAACGGAGAGCCCGCCCCCACCAGCGTTGCAAGTTGCCGGGTCATCAAAGCTAAGTCAGCAGTATTCAAACTGCCGCCAAATAAACTTTTACCTTCAGTGCGTTTTTGCTTCTGTGCAACCTCATGTACTTCCAACGGCATCATATCGCCGTTACGCAAAAGCTGTCGCACCTGACGGGGAGTATCAGCCTCTAAAATGCCTTTCTCTTCTTTTCCCGCCGGATTTAATGCCAGATACTCAAATGCCGGCATTAGTGCTCATCCTCACGGGTTACACGCAATACCTCATCTAATGACGTTGTTCCTTCCAAAACCAAACGCACACCATCATCACGCATACTCGGCATCGTATGACGAATAAATTTCTCCATTTCAATTTCGCTGGCCTGGTCATGGATCATCTGCCGAACATCATTGTTTAGTTCTACCAGTTCATAAATACCGGTACGTCCGACAAACCCCTGATGATTACATGCCTTACAACCCTGAGGATGATATAAAACCGGTTGCTCGCCCAGTGCAACATGAGTTGCATTGGCCTGGAGTAACGCTAATTCGCCTTCCGTTGCCACTGCTCCCTGCCGGCATTCCGGACACAGAGTACGAACCAAGCGTTGAGCGACTACCCCTAATAAGCTCGAAGCCAGAAGATATGGCTCTACCCCCATATCCTGCATTCGTGTTACCGCACCAATGGCTGTATTAGTGTGTAAAGTGGAGAAAACAAGGTGGCCCGTCAAACTGGCCTGCACAGCAATGTCTGCCGTTTCCAGATCACGTATTTCCCCCACCATCACTACATCAGGATCCTGACGCAGGATAGCACGCAGCCCC
The DNA here is from genome assembly GCA_049614265.1 of Thiolinea sp. Classification (GTDB taxonomy): domain Bacteria; phylum Pseudomonadota; class Gammaproteobacteria; order Thiotrichales; family Thiotrichaceae; genus Thiolinea. Next base: position 1,992 of record JBMZDK010000291.1, on the reverse strand, counting down.
CGGGCAAAGGTCATATCAACCTTAGTGTTTACCTGAGTCTGGCCAATCCCGTCGATGTAATATTCTATCGGGTCTTCAACCGTTAAGATATTACGTCGCTTGTCATTGAGATTACTTAACGCCGCATACAATGTCGTCGTTTTACCGGAACCGGTCGGCCCGGTAACAAGAATAATACCGTGAGGCTTCTGAATCAGCTGTTGTAACCGCTGATGCAACCGGTCTTCCATACCCAAATGACTGAGATTGAGTCGCCCCGCCTGCTTATCCAGCAAACGTAGTACAATCCGCTCACTATGCCCCGAAGGCAAAGTTGAAACACGCACATCAACCGGACGCCCGGCCAAACGCAAGGAAATGCGCCCATCCTGAGGTATCCGCTTTTCAGCAATATCCAGTTTCGACATTACCTTAATACGGGAAATAATCAGCGGGGCCAATTTACGCGGTGGATCCAGCACTTCACGCAACACACCATCAACCCGCATCCGCACCTGCATACGGGTTTCAAATGCCTCAATGTGAATATCCGAAGCATTTTCCTTCACCGCCTGCGTCAACAATGCATTGATCAAGCGGATAATTGGCGCGTCGTCTTCTGACTCCAGCAAATCTTCCGGCTCAGGCAAAGATTCAGCAATATCATTTAAATCTGCTTCATCCCCCAAATCCTGCATCATTGCGGCACCTGTTTGACTACGGTCATAACGCAATGCCAGCATACGATCAAAGGTCGGAACATCAACCTGTTGAAAACGCAAATTTGTACCAAGGCTACGCTGTACTTCCATCACTACAGCAGGCTTCAGACCTTCACGGCACATCAGCAGCAAATCATCTTGCTCATCCTGTAAAATACCGTGTCGCTTAGCAAATGCATAAGGTAGCTCAGGTATCACTACTTCCGGCACATCATTTACAGCAATCTCGTCCTCAGCAGAATCTTTAAGGTCAATTTCCGGCTCATGAATACGTGCATTCATCTTTGCATCCCAAGGTTTATTGCAGCAAGGAACGCTGCAAATATTGTGGCCCCCGTTCATACAAAGGTTGCCGTATAGCCTGATTGAATGGGGCACGGGTTCTGGCCACTTGCCGGTTAAACTCCAGTAAAAAGTCACCACCAGCTGCCTGAACCTGCTGATTTTGTGCCTGTGGCTGAGTTATCCGGCGGGCCTGATTATTATTGGCCACCATCTGGCTCGCGCCAGAATTCCGGCGCTGCTGCTGTTGTGCAAAATGCAAATCATCTGCACTACCTTTAGCACAATAACCATCAATGCACTCTATGTTAGGGAAAACTGCCGCATTACCTGTAAGACTACCGCGTTTCAAAATATTGCTTTGCTGTTGTTGCTTTTGCAGTGTGTGATACTTGGCACGGGTATAAGCATCAGATGACTGCCGATCAGCCATAATCACCGGATGAATAAACACCATCAGATTTTGCTTCGTCTTAGTCGTTGTATTTTCACGGAATAACTGACCAACAATAGGAATATCAGACAAGACCGGTACTTTATTTTCCTTGTCATTGAAATTGTCCTGAATCAAGCCCCCCAACACCAATACCTGACCATCCTCAACCATCACATTAGTGTCAATCGAACGTTTATTCGTGATCACATCAGAAGCCGCGCTACTTTGCGAGATACTTGACACCTCCTGCGCGATTTTCATCGTAATTGTCTTATCACGATTAACCCGTGGCGTAACTTTCAATGTCAGGCCCACATCCTGTCGCTGAATGGTTTGAAAGGGGTTTTCCACTGACCCGGAACCACTGGTAGAACTTCCCGTTACAAAGGGAACATTTTGTCCAACAACAATACTGGCCTCTTCATTATCCAATGTAACCAGGGTAGGTGTTGATAGAATATTGGTTGCTCCATCACCACGCAGTGCTTCCATAACAAGCCCAAATTTATTACTACCTAAGCCCAGCAAGAAACCACCAGGAATACTGGTTGCTCCTTGAGCCAGAGAAAGCGC
>JBMZDK010000290.1:0-5090 GCA_049614265.1 Thiolinea sp. | reverse complement strand
CCAACATCAACCATTGATCGGGTCGCACAAGCTATGCGCAAGACAAGTGGATGATAATAGTAACAAGGTAATGATAACAACGATAAGTAGCATGCTGCACATTTCCGGACGGTAACACCCACCGGGGAAGCCATTAGAGACTAAAAATTATGAATAACTTTTTGCATGCCAGCTTAGTGTCAACGTCAGGTGTCAAAACGATATGACAGAAGCTAATCAGCAACAAGGTACTACACAGGAAGCTGCACGCGGACGTAGTGACGAACCCACTAAAGGCAAGCTGTTTGACTTTGTCGAGAGAGTACGCTCCGGCGAACTTAAAGCCCGCATGCACTACTTTTTATTCCGTAAAGGTCAGGAAGTTAAAAAATCTGACAGCCTGTTTTCACGCTATAAGAAACGCCTGCAGGAAGACTGGGATAAATGGCTGGGTATTGGCGCCGGTATCACCGGCCTGATTATGCTTTTCAGCCCGGGTGAGTTCTGGCTCTGGCAGATGCCGCTGGTTTTTATTCTGATGGCAATCGCACCCGCTTTTTTTGAATTACCCAATACACTGAACGCCTTATTCGGGCACACCGAACAACAACACCTGGTTGGTGATGTCATCACGCTGACACAGGCTATTGTCGACGGTAAGGGGAAGACAACACTGGAAGATCGGGAGTGGCTGGTGTCCGGCCCTGATTGCCTGGCGGGTACCTCAGTACAGATCGTAACACTGGATTCCAGAACTTTATACGTTGTTCAAACAGAACAGGAAAATCTAAACAACGGAGGCTACCAGGATGGAAGGTAGTATCCGGATTGCCAAACTGGCAGATAAAACATTGATCACATTACGTGGCATGCTGGATAAAGAACTGGCATTTAATCTAATGGGCATTGCCAGCAAAACAGAACCACCGGTAATGCTGAACCTGCGTCAGGTTCCCCACCTCACCGTTGCCGGTTCACAGGCTATTTTAAGTTTTTACCAGTTACATCAGCAAAAACCTGAAATTCAGGAAGCAAATGAAGATGTTGTCAGCCTGCTTAACCTTACCGGCGCAGGTCGCTATATCAATCTGCTTCCCAATCCAAATGACAACAACATTGATACTGCACAGGATTAATCATGGCATCTAAACAAGAACCCAACTTCCTGGCCAGATTAGCACTACGCAGTGATGTTGCGGTAGCAGTACTACTGGTCACCATCATCTTTATGATGATTTTGCCACTCCCCACACTGCTGATTGATATTCTGATTTCGATGAATATGGGGCTGGCAATTATTCTGCTCATGCTCGCAGTTTACTTACCTTCCCCGCTGGCCTTTTCTACCTTTCCGTCGGTGCTTCTGCTCAGTACCCTCTTCCGGCTGGCACTTAGTATCTCTACAACGCGTCTCATTCTTACTGAAGCGGATGCCGGGCAAATCGTACAAACTTTTGGTGAATTTGTTGTTGGTGGCAATATGATTGTTGGTCTGGTGGTGTTTTTGATTATCACCATCGTGCAGTTCATTGTAATCACTAAGGGTTCAGAACGTATCGCAGAAGTCAGCGCCCGTTTCTCTCTCGATGCAATGCCCGGTAAGCAGATGAGTATTGACAGCGATCTTCGTGCAGGTGTGATTAGCATGATTGACGCCCGTACCCGCCGCACCAAACTGGAAAAAGAAAGTCAGCTGTTTGGTTCCATGGATGGCGCCATGAAATTCGTCAAAGGTGACGCTATCGCTGGCCTGATTATCATTATTGTGAATATCATTGGCGGTATTTCTATCGGTGCTTTTCAGCGTGGCATGGAAATTGGCGATGCCATGGAAGTTTATTCGATACTAACCATTGGCGACGGCCTGGTTTCACAAATCCCGGCGCTTTTTGTCTCAATTACCGCCGGTATTATTGTTTCCCGCGTTACAGTAGATGACGACACCAACCTGGGGGAAGACATTGGTAATCAGTTAATGGGCCAACCCAATGCACTGATGATAGCCGCTGCAGTAGTCACCCTGATGGGGCTGATTCCGGGATTTCCCACGATTGTCTTTTTCTTTCTTGGTGGAGTGCTTGGTTTGACTGGTTTCCTCTTGCGCAGAGTCAGAACACGCCTGGATTTTGCGGAAATTGAAGAAGTGACGGTTGTCGGTCACGAAAGCGCTGATAAAATTGCCTCCGGCAGTGGCGGGGCACTGGAAACCAAACCAGTCGAAGACATGCAACCACTTGCCTCTGTCTTTGTCGAACTACCCGCAGCCAACCGCCAGGCTTTATCTCTGCCAGAATTAAACGACAGTTTCACCACCATGCGCCAAAAACTGCTAACCGACCTTGGCGTTCCACTGGATGGCATCAGCATGAGCTTGTCCAGCCAGATTGCCGAAGACAGTTATCAGGTATCGATTCACGGCATCCCGGTCGGCAGAGGCAGATTAGGCATCACTCAGCCACTCACACTGCAGCAAACCGACCCGCAATCAGCCAGTAGTGATTCAATGCCTGCTTCGCTGTTACCCGGTGAGGCACAAACACTGACGCCCACTGAAATTCTGACCCGTCATGTTTCTTACCTGCTAAACCGTCATGCAGAAGAATTTATTGGCATTCAGGAAGTTCATACATTGCTGGGTAAACTGGAGTCTGCCGGATATGCAACTTTGGTACAGGAAGCACAGCGTGCTGTTACCAATACCCGTATCGTTGACATCCTGAAGCGCCTGTTAAACGAAAGCATCTCAATTCGAGATATGCGCCAGATTCTTGGAACCCTGGTTGAACACGGGGAAAATGAAAAAGACAATGCCATGCTGACCGAACAGGTACGTATTAGCCTGAAGCGTCAGCTATCGTACACTTTTACCAACGGCACTGGCCGGTTACCGGTCTACATGCTTGACCCTGAAAGTGAAAAGCTGATTCAGGGCAGTATCCGGCAAACACCGGCCGGTATTCACCTGGCTCTGCCTCCTGAAACAGCACAGATACTGGCACAAAGCCTCAGAAACCTTGAAGCACAACATGCCAACCCGGCGGCTGGAGAACCCCGGCCGGTTATTTTGACCAGCCTTGATTTACGTCGCCATCTCCGGTCTCATTTGCAGGGTGACCTGGCAGCCATTCCAGTATTGTCTCTGCCAGAGCTGGTACCCACCGTTGCTGTACAACCTGTTGGGGAAATCCGCCTGCTACAACAGGAACAGGCGGAATAACCATGTCACTTGAATACATTCCAACCCAGTTACGCAGCGCACTCAAAGGCTGCTCAACCCTGACCTTACACGGCAGAATTGTACAGGTCACAGGAACCGTGGTGCGGGCAATTATTCCCAAGGTCAAGCTCGGGGAATTGTGCATTCTGCGCAATAGTGGCGGTGAAAACTCCATTCCTGCGGAGGTGATTGGTTTTGAACAGGATATTGCATTATTGGCCCCTATTGGTGATATGCAAGGCGTATCCATCCACACCCAGGTCACGGCAACCGGTGAAATGCTGCGGGTAGGTGTTGGTGAAGACCTTAAAGGCTGCGTGCTCGATGGCGTTGGACGCATCCAGAGTACAGGCGGAAAAGAACAAATAGCCATTCAGGAACGCTATCCACTCATGGCCAGCGCACCTGACCCATTAACCCGGCAAATGGTGAATGAGCCGTTGTCACTGGGTATACGTGCCCTGGATGGCCTGGTTACCTGTGGTGTTGGTCAGCGTATGGGTATCTTTGCCGGTGCTGGTGTGGGTAAAAGCTCGTTGCTCAGCATGCTGATCAAACATGCCGATGTTGATGTGTATGTGGTCGCCCTGATTGGTGAACGGGGACGGGAAGTACGCGAATTCATGGAGGAGTCGCTCGGCCCGGAAGGCATGGAAAAAACCGTGTTAGTCGTCGCCACTTCAGACCGCCCTCCCATTGAACGCCTGAAAGCCGCCTATGTTGCCACAGCAGTTGCTGAGTATTACCGCGACCAGGGCAAAAAAGTCTTATTGCTGATGGATTCACTGACTCGCTTTGCACGGGCACAACGTGAAATTGGCCTTGCCGCCGGTGAAGCACCAGCCAGAAGGGGGTATCCACCTTCAGTTTTTTCCGAGCTGCCAAAGCTGGTAGAACGTGCAGGCTGTGCCGCTACTGGCTCAATTACAGCTTTTTACACGGTGCTAATCGAAGGTGATGATATGTCTGACCCGGTTGGGGATGAAGTACGTTCATTGCTTGACGGGCATATTATCCTGTCCCGTGATCTTGCTGCTGCGAATCACTATCCGGCAATTGATACACTGGGCAGCCTAAGCCGGTTAATGACCAAGCTGGTGTCGCCTGCTCACCGCGATGCCGGTGCCCATATTCGCAGCTTGCTGGCTAAACACAAAGAAATAGAATTTCTGGTCAGGGTAGGTGAATATCAGCGTGGTGCAGACCCACAGGCAGATGAAGCGTTAGATAAGATCGAAACCATCAAAGCCTTTCTGAAACAAAAACCGGATGAACATACCCGCTTTGAAGAAACCGCAGGCTGGTTAAATAACCTGGCAGGATTTCAGCAATGAGCCTGGAAAAACTACAGGAAATCCGTGAACGGCGTCTGGATAAACAACGCAAAGAAGTACAACGCACCAAAGACACGATGATTACGGCTGAACAAAAACTCGAACAATGCCGCCTTGATCTGGCCAATTATCACCAGTGGCGATTAAATCATCAGGAAGACCTGTTTAAAGGCTTGCAGGGTCAGGCCAGCACACCGCAGGCCATGTTTGAATATCGCGCCAAGATAGAAAAACTGGCGCAGGAAGAAGAGCAGCTCAAAACAGTCATCACCCAGGCTCAGGAAGAACTCAAAGCCACTCAGGAAAGTTTCTCTCAGGCCAGAAAAATAGCAAATGAACTGGCCTTAAAAAATGAGAAAACCAAAGAAATTATTGAAATTCAGGAAAAGGCTGAGCTTGAGTTAATGCGCGCCAAAGAGTGAGATCAAAATCCACACCTTATCAGCTCATATAAGCCTCACGTGCAATAGCACGATAGCCAATATCGGTACGAAAATAAACGTCGTCCCAACTGATTGCCTCAACCAGTTTTGTCGCTTGCTGCTGAGCAGACGTGACAT
>JBMZDK010000289.1:0-5102 GCA_049614265.1 Thiolinea sp. | reverse complement strand
GATAAATTATCCAGTAGCTTCTGCACCTGCTTTGGCGCACGCACCGGAGGCAACAGGGTTTGTACCTGTTGATTACCGAAACCAAGAATGCTCAGACGCTCACGTAATAGATACGCTTCGCGAGCAATATTCATGATCACGCCCTTGGCTTTGGCGAAGGCTTGTTGGGTTAGGACGGAGGCGGAGGTATCCAGTAGAATGAGGTGTAGGACGGCACGGCCTGTTTTGGGGGGGTGGTAGTGAAGCTTGAGGTTTTTAGTTTCTAAACTCCCCACCAACGTTCCAAACCAATTCACCCGCCCGGATTCACCTTTCCCCACACGACTCCCACAAGCACTATCGCCTTTCTGCCGCCCTGCCATAAACACACCACCCGTCATGCCGCGAATGCCATTTCCTGCAGACTGCTGCACCTTTTCAGGCGCATAATCCACCTGCACACTACGCTGCTGCTGCGGATTCATACTACCCCAGTCACCCTGAGCGCTTTGTGGCGATGTGGAAGGTGATGGCTTACTCTCCGGTGGTCTTGAAAACGGCGGCGGTGCAGGCGGTTGCTGTGGTGGCTGCTCCTGCCGCCGGTGTACCAGCACCAGTTCCTCTACCGCATCTATATCGGTTGCAGTGACACATTCCCGCTGCTGCCAGGCAGCATGCGCCAGCGCAGCGCGGTACCAGACCAGATCAGCACGCATGCCTTCCACCGCTGCCTGTTGACAGCGCTCTGCAATAGTCAGCCTCAGTTCGTCAGTACAACTAACACCATTCAGCTGTGCACGACTCTGTACAATCTGTGCTGCCAGTTGTTGCTGATCCGCATGATACTGCATGCAAAACTTGCCAGGATCACGATCAAACGCCTCACGCAACTGCACAATTTCCATACGTTCGCTAATGCTGTATTGATTACCCAACTCGACACATAGGCCAAAACGATCCTGTAACTGGGGCCGCAGTTCACCTTCATCCGGATTCATGGTGCCGATGAGAACAAAATCAGCATCGTGGCGATGACTAATACCATCGCGCTCGACGATATTGACTTTGCTGGCCGCGACATCCAATAGCACATCGACCAGTGCATCCGGCAGTAAATTCACTTCATCGACATACAACACGCCCTGATGCGCCTTTGCCAGCAGGCCGGGATTAAATGCAACCTGCTGCTCACTCAGTGCCTGCTGTAAATCCAGCGTACCGATGAGCATTTCTTCACTCGCACCCAGAGGTAAAGTGACGAATGGCCCCTGTTCGGGTAATAAATCCGCCAGGGCACGTGACAGGGTGCTTTTCGCTGAACCACGCGGGCCGGAAACCAGCACACCACCGATCGCGGGATTAATCGCAGCCAGAATAAGTGCCAGTTTGAATAAGGGCTGCCCGGTGACAGCAGAAAAAGGGTAGTTCATTGGGTCGATTGTGCTGTTCTGCGTGTTTACATGGGGTTGGATGTTGCAGCATAATCCCCTGACTTGACAAGTGCTGGTTATAAATTTATGAAATCCCCGATTTCTAAAGTAATACGCATGTAGGGTATATATCTTGCAAGCATAGAAATCTTCGATTTCTACATAACCAGTTAAATGGGAAACCGGTGTGGTGTTTAGGAATAACTCCTCAGCTCTCAGTCCGGTACTGCCCCCGCAACGGTAGGTATTGTTTTGGTGTTATATTTAAAAGCTCCAACGCAACACGAGTCCGGAACCAGCTTGTCATGAAAACATGCGTAGCCGCTCAAACGGGTTATGAGCGATGCGCGTAACGGTGTCGCGGAGGGCTACACCCGAGGATGCAGGCGATTTAACAAACCAGACCGCAATCGCTTACATCCACGTCCCCTTCTTTACACCTCCCTGATCACTACATCTCGGAGTCCACATGAAACTCACCACCCTGTTTAGCCTGTTTTCGGGCACTGTACTACTAACTGCGCTGCCATCTCTGATATCTGCTCACTTTCAGATGATCCATGCTGATGGTTACCTGCGCGACAAAGGCGGCAAAGTCACTTTGAATATGCCGTTCACACATCCGTCGCACGGCGCACCCATGATGGAAATGGCGACTAAACCTCTGGCATTTACTCTGCATCATCGTGATAAAAACACTGACCTCAACGCAGATTTACAGGCAGTTAGCTGGAGCGAACCCAGCGGTGAAAAAACAGCACAGGCATGGCAGGCTGAAACTAAATTACGCCGCCTTGGTGACTATGTATTCAGCCTTACTCCAGTACCATACTATGAGGAAAGTGAAGAGAAATACATCCAGCAGTTCACCAAGGTGATTTACAATGTCGGTGGGTTGCCGACTAACTGGGATCAGCCAACCGGCGCGCCATTTGAGATTATTCCTGACCTGGCACCTTACGCAGTTTATGCAGGCGGGCTGTTTAGTGGGACTGTACTGGTTGATGGCAAGCCATATCCCAATGCTGAAATTGAGGTGGAGTACCTGAATCACGCAGTGAACACGGAGAACAATGGTTTTGTTGCCGCCGCTAATATCACCTATCCCAATGCACACATGAATATCCAAACCATCAAGTCCGATGCTGCCGGACGGTTTATGTTCGTGCCGCCGGTCGCTGGTTACTGGGGATTCGCGGCACTTGATCTGGATAACGACCAGCAATATGAAGGCAAGGAATTGTCACAGGATGCGGTGTTGTGGATTCAGGCCCATGAGCTGGCAAAAAATCCATCGCCAGAGCAGGCGCAGTAATGCACATTGTTGATGGCGCTTTATCCGACCCGGTAGTGATTGGCGGTGGCTTACTGGCAGCACTCGGTGTTGCCTATGGCCTGAAGCAGATTGATGCTGAGAAAATCCCACAGGCCGGTATATTAAGCGCCACCTTCTTCATTGCCTCACTCATTCATATCCCGCTCGGCCCATCCAGTGTGCATTTGATTCTGAATGGCCTGCTTGGTCTGACCTTAGGCTGGGCAGCGTTTCCGGCATTATTGATAGCGTTGTTATTACAGGCCGTGTTCTTTGGTTATGGCGGCTTTGTAGTGCTGGGGGTGAATGTGCTGAACATTGCGTTGCCTGCGATTCTGATGGGGGTACTCTGCCGGCGCATGGTCATGCAATCAAAACCACGCACAGCAGCAATTTGGGGGGCAATTGCCGGTGGCGGGGCGATACTGCTAACAGCATTATTTGTTGCTGGCAGCCTGGCGTTATCCGGCGAAGAGTTTTTACCGGCAGCAAAACTGGTAATTTTGAGTCACCTGCCAGTGGTGGTGGTAGAAGCCTTATTGACCGGAGCAGCGGTATTGCTGATTCGGCGGGTAAGGCCGGATTTTTTTGGGGAGGTGCTGGATGAATAAAATAAAGCCCCCTCCCTTGATGTCTAACGCTTTGCCAAAAACATTGCTTGGGGGTGGACTGGTGAGGGGTTCGACGGCCGTTCTGCTGCTCACACTCTTTCTATCTGCCCCAACCCTCCAAGCCCACAACGTAGTCGCCGGCGCCTACGTAGACGGCATGCTAATCGAAGGTGAAATCGCGTTTTCCAATGGCGAAGCGGCGCTTCCCGGTGTTCTGGTGGAAGTCTTTATCGAAAACGGCCAAAAAGTCGGTGAAACCCAAACTGCAGCAGACGGTTTATTCTCGTTTACTGCACTCAGTCCGGAGAAGCATATTCTGAAGGCGGATCTGGGAGCCGGACACGTCGCTGAAATCGTTGTTGAAGCCGGAGATTTCACTGCCGCGAAAAAACCAGTGAAATCAACAGCAAAAGACTCTGCAACACCAGCCACAAATGCAGTCGCGGGTATCTCCGCTACCGAGCTGGAAACCATCGTACGTAAAGCTGTGGCACAGCAAGTGAAACCACTGCAGAAAGAGCTGCGTGCTTATAAAGAAAAAGTCATGATCCGTGATATTGCCGGTGGGTTAGGGTTTATCTTCGGTTTGTTCGGTGTTGCAGCGTGGATGGCTTCCCGTAAGCCACCGAAGTCTGACGGAGGCAAAAGCTGATGCCGCAATTTCTTGAGCATTCCATGGTGTCATGGCGCGGACAACAGTTAGCGCATCAGCATAGTTTGATTGATCAGTTCGATCCCAGAGCGCGGATTGTGGCAATGACTTTGTTTGCGTTGGCGACGGTGTTTAGCCATAACCTTCTGATTCCGGCCCTGGCTTTGTTGCTTAGTATTACCGTAGCGTTGCAGGCCAATCTGGATATGCAGCGTACGATTCGGCGCGTGATTGCGATGGATGTGTTTATCGTGTTCATGATTATCATGCTGCCGTTTACCACGCCCGGCGATGCGTTGTTTCATGTGTTTGGCTTTGCGGCCAGTAAACAGGGTTTTTTACAGGCGATTGAGATTGGCCTGAAGACGAATGCGGTGGTGTTGATGTTGCTGGCTTTGTTGGGCACGCTGGAGGCGACGACATTGGGACATGCATTAGCGCGGTTAAGGGTACCGGAGAAGCTGGTGCACCTGATGTTGTTTACGGTGCGCTATCTGGAGGTAATTGGGCGTGAATATAAACGCATGCGTAAGGCGATGAAAGCGCGTGCATTTCAGCCACGTTCAAACTGGCATACCTGGCGTTCGATTGGCTATTTGGTGGGGATGCTGTTGATTCACAGCCTAGAGCGTTCGGAACGGATTCATGCGGCGATGAAGTGCCGGGGGTTTAACGGGCGTTTGTATTTGCTGGATCATTTGGAATGGCGGCGTTGTGATAATGTGTTACTGATTGCTGCGCTGAGTTTTACGTTTTTGGCAATTGTCGTTGGTTTATCATTGTGACGTTTTTGTATCAGGCTGTTAGAACGGAACAATCAGGGGGTAACTACCTGTTAACCGGCGTAAACTCGTTACCACTCAAACATACTTGGTTCCAGGCAGTTACCCCCTGCTTGTTCCTTGTGTGTTCTGCATGTTGAGTACTGCTGATGACCGAACTGATTCGAGTTGAACAACTGAGTTATCGCTACCCCAAACGGTTGGTGTTGGATGAGGCAGATTTTGCGCTGCATAGTAGTGAGCGGGTGTCGCTGGAGGGGGGTAACGGTGCGGGCAAAACGACGTTTTTTAATCTGCTGGTGGGGTTAAATAAACCTAAATCCGGACGGATTT
>JBMZDK010000288.1:0-5159 GCA_049614265.1 Thiolinea sp. | reverse complement strand
TATGGAAGCCTGCAGAAGATGGGCGGGGTGTGGCGCTGAAAGTGCCGTTCCTGCATGAGTTTGAAACCGGACAGATGCGTTTGGGGCGCTCTTTGTCAGCGTTGTTAATCACTTTTCTGGCCACGTTAGCCTGGATTGCGCTGATCATAGCAGCAGCACGCCCTGTATGGGTCGGCGAGGTTACACCGCTGCCGGTTTCCGGGCGGGATCTTATGTTAGCTGTTGATTTGTCAGGCAGCATGCAGGAACAGGATTTCCAGGTCAATGGTCGTGTCGCTGATCGTCTGTATGCGACAAAACTGGTAGCAGGAGAGTTTATTGCCAAGCGTAAAGGCGACCGTATCGGGCTGGTGTTATTTGGTGATCAGGCCTATTTACAGGCTCCGCTCACTTTTGACCGTAAAACAGTGCGTACTTTGCTTAATGAGTCAGCGATTGGACTGGCGGGTGAAAGAACGGCGATTGGTGACGCTATTGGCTTGTCCCTGAAACGTTTGAAAGATCGTCCGGAAAAAAACCGCGTTTTAATACTCATGACCGACGGGGCGAATACCGCTGGTACGGTTAGTCCGCTGGAAGCAACAGAAATGGCTGCAGCGGAAGGTTTAAAGATCTATACAGTAGGTATTGGCTCGGAAAGCCAGAAAGCGAGAAGCCTGTTCGGTTTTAATTTAATTAATCAAACTGCTGAACTGGATGAGGACTTGCTGAAAGAGATCGCCGCCAAAACCGGTGGAAAATATTTCCGTGCCCGTGACACTGAGGAATTTCAGCATATTTACGCCGAACTTGATCGTTTAGAACCGGTTGAACAGGAAGCAGAAAGCTGGCGACCACAGCAGGAACTGTTTCGCTGGCCGCTGGCGGTATCACTGTTGCTGAGTTTACTGGCCTTTACCCTGCGTATGGAGACACTGGATTAACGCTATGCTTGCTGATTTCCATTTCATGCATCCCGGCTGGCTGTGGCTATTGTTACTGTTACCTTTATTGTGGGTAAGAGTGCTGTTGCGGCGGCAGAAAGAGGGCGTGTGGTCAGATTTGGTGGATGCACAACTCGCCCCTTTTGTACTGACAGGACGCAGTAAAACACACCGTTATCGTGCGGCAGGCGTTATTTCTTTGCTGATGGCGCTGGCTATTCTGGCAATGGCCGGGCCGAGTTGGGAAAAACGTGAAATCCCGGCTTTTCGCAAACAAGAATCCGTGGTGGTTGGGTTTGATTTGTCCGCATCCATGTATGTGCGTGATGCAGTGCCAAACCGGCTGGATGCAGCACGGTTTAAGCTGCTGGATCTGTTACAGGCACGCAAAGATGGCCAAACCGGCTTAGTCGTGTTTGCAGGTGATGCCTTTGTGGTTTCACCCTTAACGGATGATACGACAACAATCGCTGCACAGGTAAAAAACCTGTCACCTGAGGTGATGCCGGTGCAGGGCAGCCATACTGACCTGGCAATTTTGCGTGCAATAGAGGTATTGGATCAGGCAACACCGGGAGAGGGTGCGATCCTGCTGATTACTGATGGAACAACCGATGTTCGTCTGGCACGTGAGGCAGCAAAACAGGCTGCAACTAAAGGTTATACGGTATCTGTGCTGGCAATTGGCACTGAAGAGGGTGCTCCGATTCCAATGCGTGATGGTGGTTTTCTTACAGATGCCAGTGGCCAACCAGTGGTACCCCGCCTTGATAAGCCTGCGCTAAAAGCGCTGGCTAATGCGGGCAAAGGAATTTTCACCACAGCGACGGTAAATGATCAGGATATCAATGCGTTGATGGTGCACTGGTCAGCTTTACTGGGCGATACTAAAGCTATGGATGAACAGGAGCGACAGCTGGATATTTGGTTTAATCAGGGTATCTGGCTGGTATTGTTGCTGATTCCGGTGGCGATGTTGTTGTTCCGTCGTGGCTGGCTGACCGTATTTTTAGTCGCGCTTATTGTGCCACGCCCGGAGCCGGTTTATGCATCGGTGTGGGAGGATCTCTGGCTGACGCCGAATCAGCAGGGACATAAAGCATTGCAACAGGGCGATGCCGCGACGGCCAGCGAATTATTCAGCGACCCGAACTGGCAGGCTACAGCCGCCTATCGTGCCGGTGACTATGCTAAAGCGGCAACACTTTATGCACAGGATAGCAGTGTCAATGGCTTGTATAACTACGGTAATGCACTGGCGATGCAGGGCAAGTTGCCTGAAGCGATTGCAGCATATGAAGCGGTGCTGGAGCAACAACCTGATCATGAAGATGCAAAACACAATCTGGAGCAGTTGAAACAACAGCAGGAAGAGCAACAGCAACAACAGGGTGGCCAACAGAATCAGCAGAATAATTCGCAGCAACAGCAGCAGGGTAATAATGGTCAGCAATCAGAGAATGCTGATAATCAATCTGCACAGCCGGGCGAAGACCAACAGGCCAGTCCGGCTGAAGAACAGCAAAACGATCAGTCTGAGCAGGCTGAACAACCCGGTGAAGGTGAAAAGAAGGCGGAAACTGAGCAGCAGACTGATGAGCCTATGGATGCACAAACCCGTGAGCAAAAACAGGCTACTGAGCAATGGCTCAGATTGATTCCGGACGATCCGGCGGGACTATGGCGGCGTAAGTTTCAATACCAGTATCGGCGACGTACCGGACAACAACCACAGGGGGATAATAGCTGGTGATAAAGCGTTTATTATATCTGTGTTGCCTGCTGTGGTTAGGGGTTGCTTCTCAGGTGCTGGCAGCCAACATTACGGTATTACCGGATCGTAATCCGGTGAATGCCGGTGAGGAATTTACCCTGGTTTTCTCCAGCGATGAGCAGCCTTCCGGCAACCCTGATTTTTCACCACTGGATAAAGACTTCGAAGTTCTCAGCACTTCGACCAGTAGTAATGTCCAGATAATCAATGGCGTGGTGAGCAGAGAGATTTCCTGGCGTTTACAGGTTTTTCCAAAATCTGTGGGGATTCTCACTGTGCCACCGATTCGCTTTGGCAATGATGAAAGCCAGCCTCTGAAGGTGGTTGTCAGTGATAATGGCGGGGCTGCTGGTGGCCAGCAGAATGGGATTATTGTTGAGCTGGAAAATAATACTAAAGACCCTTATGTACAGCAGCAAATTATTGTCACTCAGCGTTTAATGCATTCGGTTTCATTGCGTCAGAGCGGGGCGACGATGTCTCATCCGCGGATTGCTGAAGGCAAAGGTCTGATCCAGCAACTGGGTGGTATTACCAATAAAACAATGTTGCGCGATGGTATTCAGTACAAAGTGTCTGAACGCCGGTATGCTGTTTTTCCGCAAACCAGTGGCAAGTTGATACTGGGGCGTACGGTATTTCAGGGTATTCTCGATGATGGCACCAAACGCCGCGATTTCTTTGGTATGAGTGGCCACCAGGTCAGGCGCTACTCTGCACCTCTGGAACTGGACGTCAGGGAACAACCGTCAAAAAGTGGCAAAACCTGGCTGCCTGCGAAAAGCCTGTCGGTGAATGCCCACTGGCAGGTGCCACCGGATCAGTTGAAAACCGGCGAGCCGGTGACTTTAACGCTGGCAATTATTGCTGATGGTTTATTGGCTGAACAGTTGCCGGAGCTGGAGGTTTTGCCACCTAAAGGTGTAAAAGCTTATTCTAATCAGCCGGAGTTTGTTAATAACAGCGATGGCGATACCGTCGTGGCGACCCGACAGGATAAATGGATTTTGATTGGTACCGCACCGGGTGAATATAAGCTGCCACAAATTGCACTGAACTGGTGGAATCTGGAAAGCGGAAAACTTGAGCAAGCTACTGTACCGCCCACTCAAATTACCGTGACTGGTGTTGTTAGCAATAACAACCAGCCTGAACCAAAAGAATCTGAAGTTGAGGCTGTTGAACCGCCTGAGCCAAATGCTGACGCTGAGGGTACTGCCGGTGAGGAAGGTCAAGACCCGGAGAAGTTGATCACGACAGAAGGTCAGGATGAGATACCGGATGCCACCCAACGTTCTGCAGCGGAAAAACCGCCTTTTTCTTCCGTCTGGTTGTGGCTGGCAGGTCTCATTGCCTTTGGGCTGGTCGGGCTGGCTATCTGGTTGCGACGACGCATGAACAGAACTGCAGTTGTCAAAACTAATCCGCGCTTTCAAAAGAAAAACCGTATCAATTCACTGGATCTGTTGCAGAAAGCTTGCGCTAATAACGAGCCGCAGAAGGCATATGATGCTCTATCAGACTGGGTGAAGCAGGATTTACAATTAACTCCGGCTACCTTGTCTCAGTTACGTAAAGAAGCGGATTATCCGTTGAAACAGGCACTGGATAACCTGAGTATGGCGTTATATTCATCACAACATGATGACTGGCAGGGTAACGATCTTTGGCAGGCTGTGTCACAGCATGTTCGCCCTGTGCAGACTGATAACCGTCAACCGAGCGGTTTGGTTAGCTTGTATCCGGAGTAATAAGATGTCCTGTCTGCTCAATGATCAGGTTTTTTTGTGCTGAGTGCCGAAACAGCTAAAAAGCTAACGGTTGCTGAGTGATCGGTGTAAATCGTCCATCACCCACCCGAATCTTGATCCAGATCAATTTCTTTCTGTGTGATTTATTCAATAATTATCACCGGCCTCACTATTTTTGCTCCTCGTTGCAACTGCCCTGAGTTGCACTATTACGCCGCTCTCCGGAGCGGCATTTTTCCGGATTTGCTGTCAGGAGAGGATATGAGCATTCAGCGCAATCGGAATAACCGTGAAGATACCCGTTCTTTTATTGCTCCTTCGCGCCAGATTTCACACCATGCGCCCTTAAACTGGTTAAAGCTGGGGTGGGAGGATTTTAAACGCATCCCCCGTTTGAGTTTTGTTTATGGTTTAGTGATGGCGTTGATTGCTTTAGGGATAGTTATTGTATCCTGGCAGGCTTACAGCTTTGTGCTGGCGATTGCGATGGTTGCCGGTTTTTTCTTCATTGGCCCGTCTCTGGCAATAGGCTTGTATTCCATGAGTTGTCAGCTGCAAAACGGGATAACACCACAGTTCATGCGTTGTGTCCGGGAAGGACGTAAGAATATGGCGAATGAACTGGTGCTGTCATTTGTCTTCCTGATTGTGTTTCTGATCTGGGCACGTGCTGCGGCCATGGTACATGTTTTTCTGCCTAATCTGGCTGAA
>JBMZDK010000287.1:0-5178 GCA_049614265.1 Thiolinea sp. | reverse complement strand
GCCGCAACATTCAATTTTGCAGCCTTTTTAGTGTTCGGCAACTACAAAACCTTAGCCCCAGTAGCTGTGCCCAGAATCAACACATCCGCCGGACGCAGCGCAAACAAGCCATTTGTCACCACACCCGGAATCTGGTTCAGCTGACTTTCCAGTGCAACGGCGTCAGTAATCCGCAACCCTTTAACATCCAGAATCACATTGCCATTATCCGTAGTAAAACCGTCACGCAACACCGGTTCTCCACCCAGTTTTACCAGCTCACGCCACACCAGTGCCCGTGCCATTGGAATCACTTCCACCGGCAGTGCAAACGCACCCAACACATCCACCAGTTTGCTCTCATCTGCAATACAGACAAACTGCTCACTGGCTCCGGCAACAATTTTCTCCCGCGTCAGTGCACCACCACCACCTTTGATCAAATGAAAAGCAGCATTCGACTCATCCGCCCCGTCAACATACAAAGACAGTTCGCCCGCATCATTTAAATCCAGCACCCGGATACCATGCCCCTGTAAGCGCTTAGCACTCGCCACCGAGCTGGCAACCGTACCGTCAATCTTATCTTTGATCCCCGCCAGCAAATCGATAAAGTGATTAGCTGTCGAACCGGTACCAATGCCGATAATACCGCCTTCAACATAACTCAACGCCGCTTCCGCAGCCGCTTTCTTCATCTCGTCCTGATTCATCCTATCCCAACTGTATTGTCACCGATTAAGAGCCGTCGGAGTATACTACCCCGAAGCATGCCGTCAAACGCGTTACCTTGGTAGCGTTAGATAGCAACCGCCATCGCAGAGGATAAAACTGAGTCATGAGCTACACCGAAAAAACCCTGATTGAGCGCATACTGACCGCCCGCGTTTATGATGTCGCCATTGAAACCCCGCTGGATAAAGCCAAAAACCTCAGCGCCCGCCTGCAGAATGATATTTACCTCAAGCGGGAAGATTTACAGCCGGTATTCTCCTTCAAAATCCGGGGGGCTTTTAACCGGCTTTTTCGGCTCAGCACAGAGGAAAGAAGCAAAGGTGTTGTCGCGGCTTCAGCCGGAAACCACGCT
Source organism: Thiolinea sp. (assembly GCA_049614265.1). Classification (GTDB taxonomy): domain Bacteria; phylum Pseudomonadota; class Gammaproteobacteria; order Thiotrichales; family Thiotrichaceae; genus Thiolinea. The sequence continues at coordinate 4,112 of JBMZDK010000287.1, read as the reverse complement.
CAGGGCATCGCACTCGCCGGAAGTACACTCGGTATTAGCACCACTATCGTGATGCCAACCATTACCCCGGCAATCAAAGTAAAAGCAGTTGAAGCCTTTGGTGGAACAGCGGTGTTACACGGTGATTCTTTTGATGAAGCCTATACACACGCCCGCCAGTTGGAACGTGAACACAGTATGACCTTTGCCCACCCTTTTGATGACCTTGATGTCATTGCCGGTCAGGGCACCATCGGCATGGAACTATTGCGCCAGCACCCGGAACCTCCTGATGCAGTGTTTATGTGCATTGGCGGCGGCGGACTGATTTCCGGTGTAGGCAGCTATATCAAATACCTCTACCCCGAAACACAGATCATCGGCGTCGAACATGAAGAAGCGCCCAGCATGTATAACGCACTCGCACATGACGAGCGCATTATTCTGCGCCAAATCGGCACCTTCGCCGATGGAGCAGCCGTTAAACAGGCCGGTGAGAACACCTTTGCCATTGCAAGGGAAGTCGTTGACGATGTCATCCTGGTGAATACAGACGAAACCTGTGCTGCCATCAAGGATGTGTTTGAAGACACCCGCACGCTGCTTGAACCAGCCGGTGCGTTGGGAGTTGCCGGAGTCAAAAAGTACATTAGCCGCTACAGATGGCAAAACAAGAAAATCCTCACTATTACCAGCGGCGCCAATATCAATTTTGACCGCCTGCGCCATGTTGCTGAACGCGCTGAGATTGGTGAAGGTCGCGAGGTTTTACTTGCAGTCACCATACCGGAGCAAACCGGTAGCTTCCGGCAGTTCTGCGAAGCTATTGGTAACCGCTCTATTTCCGAATTTAACTACCGCTATGCTGATAACCAGCAGGCCCAGGTATTTGCAGGGGTGAAAATCAGTGGCGGAGATAAGGAACGCGCCGAATTACTCAACGACCTGAAACAACAGGGCTATTCCTACATTGATATGAGCGACAATGAAGTTGCCAAGATTCACCTGCGCTATATGGTCGGAGGACATGGTCGGGGGCTGGATGGCGAAATCCTGTACCGTTTCATGTTTCCTGAGAGACCCGGTGCATTACTCCACTTCCTGACCAATATGGGCACCGGCTGGAATATCAGCCTGTTCCATTATCGTAATCATGGCTCAGACTTTGGCCGTGTTTTAGTTGGTATGCAGGTGCCTGAGGAAGAACGGGATGCTTTCCATGCTTTTCTGGAAAAACTGGGATATGCTTGCTGGGATGAAACCAATAACCCGGCTTACCAGCAATTTTTGCGTTAAGCAGGAATGAGGTTCTCAGTGATCTATCGCCAGCTAACGAAGCAAAGCGCATAACTCATGAAAACTTTTTACGCACAGACTTAATGTCTCTCATCCGAAACCATAATAAATACGTAGCAGCCCAAAATAGCTTTGAGCAGGAGAATTCTGATGAAAAAAATGATTTTACTACTGATTAGTCATGGCCTTGTTGGTGCAATAGGATTTGCAGCGGGCATCTATGTTTTGCCGATCCTCACCGCGCCGGATGCACCGGCTACCGCAGAGGTAGAGGCCATCGCAGCCGCAGCAACCTTTAAAGGTGAATTTAAGCGCGACCTGAAAGACAGTGATGCCCTGCATTGGGGTGAAGGCGCACTGTCTGTTGGGCCGGATGCAATTTCTCTGATGGGTGAACTGGCACCGGGACCGGATTACAAACTGTACCTGTCACCTGAATTCGTTGAGACGGAAGCGGACTTCAATCAGCTGAAAAGCCAGATGGTACAGGTTGGCAGCGTTAAAACGTTTGAGAACTTTGTTGTTAATGTCCCCGACGGCATTGAACCAGCTGATTATAATGCGGCTATTGTCTGGTGTGAATCCTTTGGACAATTCATTACCGCCGCAAAATATCAGTAAGCTCGCATTGAACAAAAAATATACCTGTGTGCAGAGTGCATCAAATGCCCTGCTACCTACGCCAAAATGCCGGTGTAAAGATAACCAACATGGTGAATAACTCCAGCCTTCCCATCAACATCGCAAAGCATAACCACCATTTGGAAAAATCATCCATTTTTGAAAAATCATTGGCAACCTCTCCCAGTCCCGGCCCAAGATTATTCAGTGTGGCGGCTACAGCTGAAAATGCGGTTACCTCATCATGCCCCATCGCCAGCAGAACCAACAGAAAGATAATAAAAACCGCGACGTACATGGAGAAAAACCCCCAAACGGCCTCAACAACATTTTCCGGTAAGGGCTGGCGATTCACTTTAACCGTAATGCGTGCACTGGGATGCACCAGCCGGGTAATTTCCCGCAGTCCCTGGCGATAAAGCAATAAGAACCGGATCACTTTCATACCGCCAGCTGTTGAACCTGCACACCCTCCCACAAAACTGGCAAAAATCAGTAAAACCGGCAAAAACCCGGGCCAGGCACTGAAATTCGTCGTTGTAAAACCGGTGGTTGTGGTGATGGAAACCACCTGGAACAAGCCGTGACGCACGGAATCAATCCATGACAGCTCTGGCTGATCCTCACCGGCCCCCTGAGTACCCAGAAAGACGATTGTAATCACAGACAGGCTGGCAATCAGAAATATATAGGTTTTGAATTCTGAGTCACGTAAGTAGCCCTGAAGACTAAAATTACGCCAAGCCAGAAAATGCAGGCTAAAATTAATCCCGGCCAATAACATGAAGACAATGGCCACTGCCTCAATCATCGGGTTATTAAAGAAAGCCATGCTGGAATCATGAGAAGAAAAACCGCCAATCGCGACGGTCGAAAAGCTGTGACCCACCGCATCAAACCATTCCATGCCAGCAGCACGATATGCCAGCGCGCATAGTATGGTTAGCGAAAGATAGATGTACCACAGCAATTTTGCCGTCTCAGTAATCCGGGGGGTCAGTTTGGAGTCCTTCATCGGGCCGGGAGTCTCAGCACGATACAGCTGCATACCACCAACACCCAACATGGGCAGAATAGCCACCGCCAGCACAATAATCCCCATACCACCCAGCCATTGTAGTTCCTGGCGATAAAAAGCCAGTGAACGCGGCAAGGTGTCCATACCAATAATGACTGTTGCACCAGTAGTCGTCAGCCCGGAAACGGACTCAAATACAGCATCTGAAAAAGACAGTTCAAAGTTTTCAAACAGAACAAAGGGCACAGCTCCTGACAGGCCCAGCACAACCCAGAATAAGACAACAATCAAAAAGCCTTCACGCAGACGCAGGTCAGCACGAACCCGCCGCACCGGGAACCACAATACGATACCAATACAGAAAATTAGCCCAAACCCTTCCCAGAACGGCAGAAGGTTCGGATCCCCCATCAACCAGCCCACCAGAATCGGTGGCAACATAGTCAGGCTGAACGTCATCATCAACAGACCAAGTATGCGTTGAATAACCGTTAACTGCATGACTGAACTGTGATCAGAAGAAATGAATACCTACCTGGAATAACTTCTCCACAGCAGGTATATAGCGTTTATCGGTCAGAAACATAATGACATGGTCATTTGCCTCTATCAGTGGATCATCATTCAGCATCATTACCTCGTCATCCCTAACTAATGCCCCAATTGTGGCAGAAGGTGGCATTTTTACCTGACTTACCCTTCTCCCGACTACACGCGATGTTTTCTTGTCACCATGAGCAACCACTTCAATTGCCTCTGCCGCCCCCCGTCGGAGCGAATGCACAGCGACAATGTCACCACGACGAATATGCGTCAGCAATGCGCCAATCGTAATCTGCTGAGGTGAAATCGCCAAATCGACACTGGTTTCCACCAGATCAGCATAACTCATACGATTAATCAGGCTCATCACCCGCCTGGCCCCTAGCCGCTTAGCCAACATAGAAGACAGAATATTTGCTTCATCATCATTCGTTACAGCGATGAAAACATCGGTATTCTCAATATTCTCCTCCAGTAACAACGATTCATCTGAGGCATCACCTTCCAGCACGATAGTTTTTTCCAACCGCTCCGCCAGCTTGGCAGCACGTTGTGAATCGTTCTCAATAATTTTGACCTGATAACGCGCTTCTTCCAGCAAACGGGCCAGCCGGTTACCAATATTTCCGCCCCCGGCAATCATAATTTTTTTATA
>JBMZDK010000286.1:0-5199 GCA_049614265.1 Thiolinea sp. | reverse complement strand
TAATACTCATTAAATACATCAAGAAACGCTTTCCAGTTACAGTTCACCACAAACTCATGACGTCTGTAAGTTTGCAAGCGGTCAAACGACCACGCTGCGTGCAATACAGGGAAATCACCCAACCACTCTGCCAGCGGTGGTACATCCTCACTCAGAGCGACAAAAGCAAACCCGGCTCGCTCTGCCACCGGCAGCTCCAGCAAACCATAATCTGACTTATTCAGTGCACCCGCTTCACCCTGACGTGGAAACTTTGGCGCCAGCAACAGTTGACCGTTGAGCTGATACGTCCAGCGATGGAACGGACAACGAAAGGTCTTGCAACTGCCCTGCCCTTCCTCCAGCAAGCGTGCTCCACGATGCCGGCAACTGTTCACATAAACCCGCAGCTGCAGCTTTTCATCACGGCAAATAATTACTGGTATATCAACAATCTGTCTGCTGCTGTACTGCCCACTTTCCGTCCATTGATCAGCCCGCCCCAGGCAAATCCATGATTGCCGGAATATCGCCTGCTTTTCCCGCTCCAGCACTGCCGCAGAGCTATAACTGACACCGGGTAATGAGGCAGATTCTGCGACCGGTGGCACCACATGTTGCAGCTGTGCATAGAACCCGCTTAATTCATCGGCTTCTGCCTGGATAACCTGTTCTGTCATCAGGCCGCCAGCGCCGGTAACCCAAACACTTCACCCTGATGCAGATGCGCCTCATCATAAGCTTTACGTGCAAACACTTCCTCCACCATTTCGGTGAAAAATTCCAGTGGTTTACTGTCATATTCCGGATCAAAACAGTTCTGATCCCAGCGTTCGCAAAAATCCACCGCACTCTGGTAACAGGGATGTCCGGCATGCTTCTCACGTGCATACTGATCCCAACCGTAATGATGACCGTAGTACACCATCTGGAACACCCCATGATTCTCAATCGTCCAGGTCACTTCCTCACGCACAAACGGCCGCAAAATCTCCGCTGCAAAACGATCATGATTTTGTGGCGACAGGCCATCACCAATATCGTGCAATAAAGCACCGACAATCCAGTCCACATCCGCACCTTCGCGCCAGGCACGGGTAGCGGATTGCAAGGCATGTTCCAGCCGGGTGACCTGATAGCCGGTGATGGTTTCTTCCGCCTGCGAGGCTAGCTCCTTCATTAAGCGCCGCGCGGTTCCGGCACAAAAATCATGCTCTTTTTCACGCAATAATTCATATTCGGCTTTGGTGCCGTATTTCATTTCAGTGAATGCTACTGTTTCCATATTATCCTCCTGTATTACCCTGTATCTCAGCCAAACGCTGTGCATGCGCCTGTTGAATATGCCATGCCTCACGATCAAAGGCACTACGTGCTGGTACGTCCGCCGCAAAATGCCCAAAGCGATCTTCACCACGCACCAGCAGCGCCGTATCATGATCCGCTTTCAACTGCTTTACGCCCGGCACAATGTACTGCACATTCAGACCGATACGCCGGTCATCACTGCGGTTAGGCGTGGATGAATGCATCGTCCAGCCATGATGCAATGAAGCTTCACCGGGTTGCAATACCAGTGGCCGGGCTTTTGTGATATCCACTCCTTCAATATGCTGACTACTAAGCAATACATTATCAGCATCATCGCCGGTTTTATGCTCACGCTGCCCTTCTTTATGGCTGCCCGGAATCATCATCATACAGCCACTTTTCACCGTAGCCGGTGAAAGTGCGATCCAGGCACTGACCTGCTCATCCGAACTGAGTCCCCAATAAGTTAAATCCTGATGCCAGCTGACATGAGTTTTGGTGTGCGGTTCTTTAATAATAAAGCTGGTGCTGTAGAGTAAAATATCCGGGCCAAGCAGTTCTTCCACCACATCTAATAAGGCCGGATGAGTTGCCAGTTCGTAGGGCGAGCGCATGACGGTATGCACTTTAAACTGATAGTGCATGGAACCCATTTCCGCTTCGACAGCTTCCAGTTGGTTACGATGTTCTGCTGCTTCACTTTGGCTAATGACCGAGATAGGTGCGAGGTAGCCATCACGTTGATAATTATGCAAATGAGTTCCCATTGCTTTCTCTCGTAGTCATTGGTGAAAGTCGCAGACTTTCTTGCTTTGGGGATGTATGCCTTATATGTTCATCAGGCAAAAAAGCTTATTTTTTCATATTGCGCTTTGACCTGTATCAATAATAATAGTGTGTCAGCATAAGCTGAACTTAGCCTGCAATCTCTACATGGAATAATATATGCCAACGCGTCGTATCCCTTCCCTGAACTGGCTCCGGGTTTTCGAAGCTTCCGCCCGCCATCAAAGTTTTGTCCGTGCAGCAGAAGAATTGGGAATGAGCGCTGCCGCTGTCAGTCAGCAAATCAAAGCGCTGGAAACACATTTAAAAAAATCATTGTTCAGCCGTAAAGCACACAGCATCGAATTAACCGCAGTGGGGCGTGCTTTTCTGACACCAGTACAACAATCTCTCAACCAAATGGAAGTCAGTGCTGCAGGTTTATTTGGTAATCCACGCCGCGAACCCTTGTCTATCCGTGTTGTATTATTATTTGCCAATGGTTGGTTAGCGGAACGTCTGGCAGATTTCCAGCAATCCCACCCGGATATCCACCTGCAGATCTATACCAGTAATACCTACCCGCTGCCGCAGGGGCAGGAATACGATATGGAAGTGGTGTTTGGGGTCGGGCTGCAATATGGCCAGGAAGGCGACTTATTATTTCGCGAATACACCTTTCCGGTGGCTTTGCCGGAAATCAGCGCCAATATTCAGTGCATTAACGACTTGTTACAATACCGGCTAATCAACCTCAGCGAGCACCACACCGGCTGGATGCAGGTATTCAGTCATCAGCCTGATACGCTATTAACTGAAGCGGAGTTTATTTTTGCAGATAATACAACAACAGCGCTGAGCTTTGCAGCGTCCGGACTAGGGATTGCACTGGCCCGCATGCCTGCCAGTGATGGTTTGCAACAGCGATTGGGACTGGAACCCTGCCTGAAAAATTTCACCATCCCAAACGGGGCACATTATTACCTGACTTACCCTTCTGCTGAAGGTTTAAGCCGGGCAGCCAAAACCTTCCGGGTCTGGTTATTGGATAATATTTGATGCCACGCAAAGTGATCACCGCTGCGCCGGAATATCCACCAACTCGGTCGCCACCTCAGCATTCTGCGCCCGATGCCTCAAGGCATGATCCATCAGCGTCAATGCCAGCATCGCCTCACAAATCGGCGTCGCCCGAATGCCAACACAGGGATCATGTCGCCCCTTAGTCACCACTTCAACAGGCTCTCCCTGCAGATTAATACTTTCACCGGGAATCCGCATGCTGGAAGTCGGTTTAAACGCGGTATGCACGACAATATCCTGTCCTGAGCTAATACCGCCTAAGGTGCCACCCGATTGATTTTGGACAAAGCCGTCGATAGTGATTTCATCGCGGTGTTCAGTCCCTTTTTGCGCCACCGAGTCAAAACCTGCACCAATCTCAACACCCTTGGAAGCATTAATGCTCATCATGGCATGAGCAATATCCGCATCAATGCGATCAAACACCGGCTCCCCCCAACCCGGCGGCACGCCCTGCGCTACAACCGTGATCTTCGCGCCCACAGAATTCCCCTCTTTACGCAGGGCATCCATATACGCTTCCATTTCCGGTACTTTATCCGCATCAGGAGAGAAAAACGGATTTTGTTCCACCTGATTCCAATCGAAGTTTTCCGCTTTAATCGGGCCAAGCTGCGACAAATAGCCGCGCACGCTAACACCAAAACATTGCTTCAGATACTTCTTAGCAATTGCGCCAGCCGCCACGCGCATCGCCGTCTCGCGGGCAGAAGAACGTCCACCGCCACGGTAATCACGGAAACCAAATTTTTTATAATAAGTATAATCCGCATGACCGGGACGAAAACGATCCATAATATTCGAATAGTCTTTCGAGCGCTGATCCATATTACGGATCAGCAAACCAATGGATGTGCCGGTGGTTTTACCCTCGAAGACTCCGGAGAGTATTTCCACCTCATCAGCTTCACGCCGCTGAGTAGTATGGCGGCTGGTACCGGGCTTACGCCGGTCAAGATCAATCTGTAAATCCTCAGCACACAGTTCCATTCCCGGTGGGCAGCCGTCAACGACGCAACCAATAGCGGGGCCATGACTTTCACCGAAAGTAGTAACGGTGAATAATTTTCCGAAGGTATTTCCTGACATGGCGGGGATTGTAGCGGAATGATAGGATAGAAAAAAGATAGCATCCGTTATAGTCAGCGAAATCACCATCACAACAGGAAACAAACCACTATGAGTGCCCGAAACCCTATCAAAACCGCACTGATTACCGGTGGTAACGGCAACCTTGGCCGCCTGACAGCCGATCGGCTGCTGGCTGATAATATCCATGTGATTCGTTTTGATATTCCGGGAACAGAACCTGCAACGGTTCGCCCTAATGAAACTATTATCACCGGCGATATCCGTGATCAGAAGCTGGTTAATGACATTCTGAGTAAACACCGGCCTGATACGATATATCACCTTGCCTCGCTTTTATCAGGCAGTTCCGAAGCAGACCACGAAGCCGCATGGGAAATTAATGCCACTGCATCTTTTCATTTATTAAAGCTGGCAGTGAAACATCAGGTACGGACGTTTTTCTTTGCCGGAACCAATGCTTCTTATGGTGGCGGTTTGAACGACCCGTTACCTGAAGATGCAATGCAATGGCCGGAAAATATTTATGGCGCAACCAAAGTTGCCGTTGAGCGACTCGGCGTATTTTTTAAGAACAAAAATGACCTGGATTTCCGCATATTACGGTTTCCAATGGTTTTATCCCCCTTTGCCCCCACAACTGCCGTAACAGCCTACCCGTCTCATGCTATTCGGGCAGCGATGAATCATCAACCCTTCTCATTTCCGGTATCCGCGCAAACCGGTATGTCAACAATGTTTCTTGATGATGTTATCAACAGCATCATTGACTTCACCTACACTCCACGTGAGCAAATCACCCAACATGCTTACAACCTGCATGGCTATTTCATGTCCGTGGAAATGCTAATTGCCGAAATCCATAAACAATACCCGGAATTTGCTTATCAACATGACATAAATCCGGTAGTTGAAGATTTAATTAATAATTGGCCGAATGAAATTATCGACCAGCATGCAAGAGATGACTGG
>JBMZDK010000285.1:0-5295 GCA_049614265.1 Thiolinea sp. | reverse complement strand
TGGTATTGATTCGCTGGATCAGCAATCATGCGCCCCAATAGCTGGTAAGCACGGTAAAACGCATCCATTTCCGTCTCTGGTAGCATGAATGGTAGTGCTGTTTGATTGGAAAACCGAAAGGTGCGAATACTGCCATCAGGGTAGCAATCGATGATGGGTTCATAAGAACGGGTATCACGTTTAGCGGAGAAAATCTGATAGGCTATCCGTGTTGTCCTTAGGATCTCAAAGGCAGTGGGATCATGCTGTCGTAGCTGTTCCGCTATCTGCCAGCCATCAACCAGTAGCGTCTCGCCGCCTTCTGCTTTATTCACCAGATAATGCAGGATTTGTCCACTGGGAGGATAAGGGTAACTGGCGAGGTCAGTGTGTGGTGGTAGTGCATTCGCTGTGTGTGCGACGTTGTAACCATCCGGGTTGTTCAGTACATCATGGATCCGTCCAAATGCCACTTCGCGTACAATCGCCATTTCTTCTGCAAATTGTGTGGCGCTACCAGGCTGAGTTGGAGCATTACTGAGAATAGCTGCGCCATAACTTTCCAGTTCATCCAGAAATTGAGCCATCAGCTTTTCATCAGCCATGACTGTGGCGAAATCATATTCCGGTAGTGTGGCATCAGCACGCCAGTAATGTCGTTTCTCTGGTTGTGGCAGTTTAGTTGGGTTGCTGTAATCGTGTGCTGTTAACCATTGCCAGCTAAATACAGAGCAGTGGCCGTCTGCCCAATGGATAGATAGGCTGTCCTTGTCTGTATTAACTGTTTCCACTTGAGACGGGGTGGCAATGTCAGCACTATACAATAAACGTTCACTTGATAGTGCAACCCGGCATTGTGTACAGCCACAGTTATCTCTGAGCCAGATGAGATGAAAACGGCTTTGAGTGTGCTCATCCCATTGTACAATCACTTTATTGTGTTCGACATGCGCATTCATTGCGGCACCTCCAACAGTTTTGTTCGTTTAGGTTTGATGTAATAGCGGCCACATTGAATACAAACCAAACAGTGGCCCGGGCAGTAGAAACACAAACAAATATTGTGTTTCGATTAACGGTAATAAATACCCCAATAATGCAATACTGGCAATAGTAATCGCGACGCCAATGCTGTTCGCAATGGTGAGGGCGGAACCAACTAAATCGGGTGGTGCATTTTGTGCGTTGAGGGTCGAAAATTGCGGAGAGTCACCGGAGACTGTCATGCCCCAGATAAGCAGGAAAGCCAGCAATAAAGGGGTGGGAGCAAAGAACATCAGCGGGGACAGTAAACAGCATAGTCCGGAGATGGCCAGCTGAGCACTGGCGACACGGCTGCTGCCAATCCACTGCGATAAATAGCCGCCGCCTGAGCAGCCAATAAACCCGGCAGCAATGATCAAAAATGCCCAGAGCGAAATGTTGATTTCATCGTGTCCGTTGGTGTTTAGGTGCGCGGTTAGGAATAAAGGAACAAAAGCCAGAAATGCATACAGCTCCCACATATGGCCAAAATAACCAAAAGCGGAAGCGCGGAAGTGTTTCGCACGGAAGATCACTACCAGTGCTTTGGGATTGAATGGAGTGCCGCTGCGATTGTAAGGGCCATCTGCGACATAAACATAGAGCAGGATGCCACCGCTGGCTGCGAGTAGCGATACGGCAATAATCACGATCTGCCATGACCAGTCCGTATCCAGGCTTTGCAGGAGGTGCGGAAATGCTGTACCTAATACCAGTGCGCCGACCAGTAAGCCGAGCGCTTTACCTAGTCCTTGCTGATACCATCCTGCAGCAATCTTCATTCCAACCGGATATAGCCCGGCAAGGAAAAAGCCGACGAGAAAGCGAAACAGGAGTAAGAGTCCGTAGGAAGGAGGAATAAGCGTAATTGCTACATTGCACAGTGACCCGGCAAATGCGCTGAACAGGAAAATCTTACGCGGTGAAAAGCGATCCGGTAATGAGAGGAATGCAAAGACCAACGTACCGACAATAAAGCCCAGTTGTACTGCTGACGTTACCATGCCCAGAGCATCTGGTGGTAGCTGCCAGTCCCTGCTGAGGTCGTCAATAACGGCATTGCCCGCGAACCACAGTGAGGTAACGGCAAACTGGCTGAGGATAATGACCAGCAGTAGCCACTGCGGGCGCTTGATTCTATCCTCAGCCGGTACCTGCATAGGTTATTGGCGTAATGTTAGCGTTAAAGAACTTAACCTGCGGATATGAGCTGCTTTCATGTGCTCAGGTCAGCAATTTTATCCAGTAGTGCCTGTGGTACCTCGACACCCTCCTGCTCATGTTTGGTGCGTAACTCATGGCGGCGTGCGCCCGGAATGCGAACATCGTTGTCATGCGTTAATGCGGTAAACATGGTTTCCAGGTGTTCAAGGTAGCTGTCGCTGTAGAAGTCCGGGTTGAACGCAATAATGCTCTGACCCACATTGGGTGGCCCACCATCATTGGTGCTGAACATGGATGCTTCGTAGGAACAGTTGCTTCCGGTTAACACACCGCCCATGAGATCCACAATTAAACCAATGCCAAAACCTTTTGGCCCACCAAAGGGTAGCTGTGCGCCTTTGAGTGCTGCAGCAGGGTCAGTTGTTGGATTCCCATCAGCATCTATCGCATGGCCCGGTTCAATTTCCCGGCCTTCGCTGGCGGCTTTGACAATGTTAACCCGCGCAGTAGAGGCTGTTGCCATATCGACGATGACGGGTTCGGCATCCTTGCGGGGCGCACCAAAAGCAAAAGGATTGGTGCCGAAAAAGGGAACCTTGCCACCGTGGGCCGCTACTGCTTTGGATGAGTTAGCGAACATGAGCGATACCAGTCCGCGTTGTGCAAGCCGGCGTACGAACCAGCCGAGTACACCGGCAGAGTAAGAATTATGTATTGCTAACATGCCGATGCCTTGTTGCTGAGTAGCTTCGATCAGGTGTTCTTCAGCATGCACATAAGCAGTGTGACAGAAACCAAAGTTGGCATTGACGACAGTAGCCGCTGCTGACTCTTTAATGATTTCCGGTACTGCGTCACCCACCACTTTCCCGCACTTAAGGTGATTAAGGTAAAGATGGATATAGCCTAGTCCGACGTTGCGGATACCTTCGGCTTCTGCGTCCATCAGTTCCTGGGCGACTACACCAGCATGTAACTCACTGGCTCCGCAACGACGCAGTGCATCATAGCTGAGGTCGTGGATTTCTTGTAATGTAAGTGTTGGCATAGCTGCTCCCCGCTGATGTTCGCCCGAATCAGGCTGGATTAAATGGATCAGGGGAGTGTAGCGGGATCATCGTTAGGAAACAATTCGCGGTGGGAAAACTTATATTTTCTCTATTTGCTGGTTATCCTTCCATAACATTAAAACCTATGCTGTGAGTATGAATGGTGCTCCGGTAGTAGCTATTCCAATAACATTCACTGTGTAGTCCAGTGCTCACGGGGCTGCTGTCAATCACCAGAAGAGTTATAATTTTGCCGCTTACATAATCAGGATGGATTTTGTGCAAAATTCGAGGTGACGTGTTTTGTAAAAAATCTGAATTAACTGCCATACTTTGAGCGTTATGTTTGCAGTCTAATCATCCTGTTGATCATCAGATTCTTTGTTTTGGAGATGCCACTGCCCTCTAAAGTGTTTGCGCAGCTCATATGTGTTTATGGCAAACTACACTTTTATGATCGATACTTTTATCGGCTCCAGCTCAAAAGGCCAAGGGTGTTTGAGGACACCTGTGGATCCGTTGACTGTGCGGCGTTATAGTGTTTGTGGACATTGGAGATTTAGTTGATGGCTGTTTCTACGCAATCAGGGCAGGTCTTTGCATCTTTAGTCGAAGTAGACTGGCTGGCGGAAAATATCAATGAGCCAGATATTGTGGTTTTGGATTCCAGCTGGCATATGCCGCAGGAAAACCGCGATGGTGAGACTGAATGGTATGAGCAGCGTATTCCCGGGTCTCGGTTTTTTGATTTTGATGGTCGGATTAGTGATCAGTCTAATGACCTGCCTCATATGTTGCCCGATGTTGAGACTTTTAACCGGGAAGTACGCCGGTTAGGTGTCAATCAAAATAGTCGTATTGTTGTATATGATGTGTCAGGCGTGTTCTCAGGTGTGAGGGCCTGGTGGATGTTCCGGGTGATGGGGCATCATAATGTTGCAGTGCTTAATGGTGGTCTTCCGGCATGGAAACGAGCAGGGCAGCGTATTGAGTCCGGTGATACAGACCTGCCGCCAGCGGGAAATTTCAGCGGCACATTGCAACCTCAGTGGGTACATAATACAGCGCAGGTACAGGCTGCTTTACAAGATCCTGCAAAAACGGTGATTGACGCACGTTCCGGTGAGCGTTATTCCGGTGTGGTGGACGAACCGAGGCCGGGGTTGAAGCGTGGGCATATGCCCGGAGCGCTGAATTTACCATTTGTGGATCTGCATGATACAAAGGGGTGTTTGCAACCGCCAGCAGAGTTAAAAGAGGCTTTTACTGATCTTGGACTGGAACAAATGAACCAACCGTTGGTGTTTAGCTGTGGTTCCGGAGTTACCGCCTGTGTTCTTGCATTGGGGGCTGAGCTGGCGGGTTATACCAACCTGAGTGTGTATGACGGTTCCTGGACAGAATGGGGGCAACTGGATAACGACTTGCCGGTTGTGACTGGCTGGGATGATTGAGGGCTTATGATGCAACCTATACTGGCGATGTGGTCGGGGCCACGCAATTTATCAACGGCGATGATGCGGGCATGGGAAAACCGACCGGATACACAGGTGGTTGATGAGCCGTTTTATGCGGCTTATTTGCAACGTACCGGAATAGTGCATCCGATGCGTGACGAAATAATTGCAAGCCAGCCTGTTGATATTGATGAAGTCATTCAGCAATGTACAACGCCATTGGCAACGGGCTTTTTCTATCAGAAGCATATGACGCATCACATGTTAGCTGATTATCCTCTGGAGTGGCTGTCTCAGCTACAGCATTGTTTTTTGCTGCGGGATCCGCGTGAGGTCTTATTGTCCTATTCACAGAAGCGGGAAGCTCCAACACTGGATGATATTGGTTTGCCACAGCAATTAAAGCTGTATCGTCAGGTGAAAGAGAACCTGGGACAGGAGCCGTTGGTGGTCGATGCAAAAGACTTCCTGCATGCGCCGCAGGCCTACCTGGAGGCGATGTGTCGGTATGTTGGAATTTCATTTGACCCGGCAATGCTAAGTTGGCCCGCTGGACGGCGTGATAGTGATGGCGTATGGGCTGAACACTGGTATGACTCTGTCTGGCAATCCACCGGTTTTGG
>JBMZDK010000284.1:0-5307 GCA_049614265.1 Thiolinea sp. | reverse complement strand
TTCTTAAACCCCTTCAAAACATCCTCCAACGGCTTAAACTCCACCGCACAGCGCATCATCGGTATCCAGCGTCCAATATTTTGTGTGGTGAATAACCGCCCCTCATGCATCTGGTTATCGACACCATCATGGAATAACACAATACCACCATTCTTGCGATGGCAAATCTGCCCCAGCACTTTATCCATAATCTTATCACCCTGCTGATTGCGTGTATCCCAGTCAAACGCAGAAAGCTGCCAGTCTACATGCAGGAAATTTTGCCGCGCCAGTTCCTTAAGCACATGAGCTTTTTCCTTGCGGTTAAACCAACCATCACCATAGGGCAGACGAAATAATGCGGGTTCTGTGGTGAAAAACGGTTCCAATAAACGTCTCGACGCACTGAAGTGGCGTTGCATTAGCCGGGGTGGCAGCATCGAGTAGCGCAGGTGTGAGTATGAGTGCGAACCAATCATATGGCCATCCTGTTTCGCTTTATTCAGGATCGTGCGGCGCAGTTCGCACTGGCGATATTCGACACAGTTACTGCCATCGGCTGCTGTGTCCGGATTATCCTTTACGCACTGTTGCAGAATGCGACCGCAATCAATTTTTTCTGCCAGTACAAAAAACGTCGCGGGTACTTTTTCACGCCGCAAGGCATCCAGCACATCGGTTGTTTGCAATGCCGGGCCGTCATCAAAACTCAGATGCAAGGGGTATTTAGTGTCCGCCGGACAGCTGTATTTCGCCCGTACTGCGTTGCAATCCACTGCGTAAACCAGGTTACTCAACGCCAGCAAACCCGCTGTAATCAGCAGTTGCTTAATTTTTTTCATCTTCAATCCTTATTTTTAAACATTATGTGCACAATGTGGCCTATATATTAATCCTCAGTTTATCAGCTTATGGCAAAGTAGTTCGCTCGGGAAGCACAGGAAGGCTTGTCTTCGCTGTTAATAACTCATACTCTTCTACGTTACACACTAGTTCAGCTGTCCTGACAAACATCAATAATAATGGACACCACAAGAGATCGGGGATTTACATGTTAGTTCAACGTATCAGTGCGCTTGCGGTCTGTTCCGCACTGTTGGTAGCTTGCGGTACCAACAATGTCAAAGAATCCGCCAGCATACCGGTCGCAAGTCCGCTTAATTCAGCAGATTCTGGCGTCACCACTCAGCAATTCATCACACAGCATCAGCAAAAAGTAACCGCGCAGCAATATGCTTTAAAGCAGGAGCAGGACGCTAAATTAAAACAGCGTCAGTGGGAGCAACAGGCTGCGCAACAGCGGCAAAAATGGGAACAGGAACATGCCCGCAGACAGCGGGAAGCCCAACAGCGTTATGAAGAAGACAAAAAACGCATTGCCCGCCTCAAATACCATCAGAAATACAAACAGGAACAAATGCGCGCCGCGCAGGAAAAGCTGGAAGCAGAGAAACTGCGGATAGCAAGACTGCAATATCAGCACAAATTTGAAGCCGAACAAAAGCGCAAAGAGTATGAGCGCAAAGCGGCGGAACAAAAACGACTCGCTAATCAGGAAGCGGCCCGAAAGCAACAAGTGGCGTTAGCACAGCGCCAGAAGAATCAGCAAATCCGCGCCAGGGCTCAAGCCCGCTATCAGCAGGCGCAAGCCAGAACCCAACGGGTTGCACACAACCGGCAAAGACAGCAACCGGCACAAGCCGCCCAACGTCGTCAGCCTGCACAGCAGCAGGTTGCCATCCGAACGCCGGGCGCGGGCATGTTTCGCGGCGCAGGGCGTTATAACCGCCTGCCTAACAATGTCGCCAGCAAGCTACGCCTGCGCGGTGTCTCTGAGCGTGGCATGAGTGCTTATGTACGCCCGGCCAGTGGTCGCGGCCCTGCAGTGTTAACCGCTGCTGCTGACACGCCTCGCAACCCGGCCTCCACCATGAAGCTGGTTACGACCTATGCTGCACTCGGTGCGCTGGGGCCAAATTACCAGTGGCCAACGGAAATCTACATTACCGGCCCGATTGTACGCGGCACCTTACGTGGTGATGTAGTCATTAAAGGTTATGGCAACCCTGATTTTAAGCAATCTGATTTAACGCGCCTGTTAAGCGCTCTGCGCAGTCGTGGCATTAATAATATTGCCGGTAATCTGGTCGCCGACACCAGCCACTTCAATATTCCCTATCAGCATCCCGGCGCCTTTGACGGCAAATCCGGTGCGGCTTATAACGCCCAGCCCGAAGCGCTCCTTTATCAGGGACGCGGCAGTACCTATAAATTCAGGAACCTGTCAAAGCGCGTCAAACGCCACACTAAACGCAGACCACGCAATGCCGGTGCCAGAGCGGATCTGAATATCAATTTGTTTGGTGCATTCTGGAAAGTCTGGGTTGGTAAAATGAATGGCGGCATGCAGGGTCGTTTCAGACGCGGCACAGTGCCACGGGGCGCACAGCTGGTATCCCGCCACCATTCAAAGCCATTGCGTCATATCCTGTCGGTAATTAATAAGAAGAGTAATAATGTGATGGCACGCCAGTTACTCCTCACCATTGGCGCTAAGTCTTTGGGTGCGCCCGGCACTCCCGGTAAAGGCGCTGCAGCAGTTGGCAGGTTTATGGAAAGCCGGGGACTGAATTTTCCTGAACTGCGCATTGAGAATGGTTCCGGCCTGAGCCGTGTCTCCCGTATTTCCGCACGGAATCTCGGTGAGATGTTAGTCAATGCCTATAACAGTCCGTGGCGTAATGATTACATGAACTCGCTGGCTGTACTGGGTGTGGATGGCACACTGCGTAACCGCATGCGTAAGAGCGGACTGGCCGGACGTGGTCGTTTTAAAACCGGAACGCTGCGCAATGTGCGGGGCTTAGCCGGTTATGTACAGGCAGCAAACGGACAAACCTATGTGTTATCCATTCTGCATAATGACCGCAAAGCCCGCACCAAAGCCAGAAAAGCCCATGATGAGCTGGTCAAGTGGGTATATTGGGGGCCACGCAGTAACTTTGCTTCCCGATAAATGCTCAGGCAACCAAGCCTGACCCCATAATCATAGCCGCTGATTACTCACAGCATCAGCGGCTATTTCATTAATCCATTCCGGAATTTTCCACGCACTGCTGAACAAATTCCGCCAGCCTCATATCAGCATGCCCTAATGCCTTACCATCTGCATCACAGATAGCCACAAGAATACCCGGACGAGTGGAAAGCTGCTCAGCACGAACCAACGCCTCCTGAATATAGAGCGGTTGACTGGCCTGATTTAACAATAGCCCTGATTCACTGGCCACCGATGTGCCGGGAGAGTTTTCCCCACAGGCAACAAAAAACGGTAACACTGCTAATACAGCACAACAACGGATGAGTCTTTTCATAACCATAAAGTCCATGCTCCAACCCGAAGGAGCAGTTATTGTTAGTCCCATCGCTCTGACGCCAACACCAGATAAGCGGTTCAAGAATTTGACACAACAGGGGTATCTTTGAACAAAGCGGTTAAATATTAACCATTAATACCATAAAACGGCCGCTCTGTAACGCAACCCGGCACTTTTCTTTAAACCACTTCAGCCCATAAATCATGCTCATCAGCATGTGTCACTTTGACCTGAGCAAACTCACCAACCGGTAATTCTGCGCCTTCCACTAATACTTCACCGTCGATTTCCGGTGCATCGCGATAACTACGCCCAATACTCTGGCCATCACCGGCCTCGTCAACCAAAATCATCAGTTCGCGTCCAATCATGCCGGATAATTTACGGGCGCTGATTTCGGCCTGAACCTCCATAAAACGCTCAAGACGCTCATCCTTAATCGCTTCGTCTACAGCACCAGGCAGTTCATTCGCTGCAGCACCTTCTACCGGTGAATACTTAAAGGCCCCAACCCGATCCAGCTGCGCTTCCTGTAAAAAATCCAGCAGCATTTCAAAATCTGCTTCAGTCTCACCGGGAAAACCAACAATAAAGGTACTGCGCACAGCAATATCAGGGCATTGCTCCCGCCATTTTTGCAGGCGGTGCAATACTTTTTCTGAATGTGCCGGACGCCGCATATTTTTCAGAACAGCCGGGCTGGCATGCTGAAAGGGTATATCCAGATATGGCAGAATTTTTCCATCCGCCATTAATGGAATCAGGTTATCAACATGAGGATACGGATACACATAATGCATGCGCACCCATACGCCCATCTCACCCAACGCTTCTGCTAATTGCTGGCTATGCGTTTTCACTGGCCGGCCATTCCAGAATCCGGTGCGATATTTTATGTCTATGCCATAGGCACTGGTATCCTGTGAAATAACCAGCAACTCTTTCACGCCGGCATTTACCAGGTTTTCTGCTTCCTGTAATACATCACCAATCGGGCGCGAAACCAGATCACCACGCATCGAGGGGATAATGCAGAAAGAACAACGGTGATTACAACCTTCCGAAATTTTCAGGTAAGCATAATGACGTGGTGTCAGTCGTACGCCCTGTGGCGGAATTAAGTCCATGTAAGGATCATGCAGCGGCGTCAGATTTTCATGCACCGAAGTCATCACTTCTTCATAAGCATGCGGCCCGCTCACCGCCAGCACATTCGGGTAAGCGTTAAGCACTTTCTCGCTATCAGCCCCCAAACACCCCGTCACAATCACTTTGCCATTTTCATCCAGCGCTTCACCAATAGCATCCAGTGACTCTTCCACTGCAGAATCAATAAAGCCACAGGTGTTCACTACCACCAGGTCGGCATCATCATAACTGCCACTTATTGCATAACCTTCAGCACGTAATTGTGTCAGGATACGTTCAGAATCCACTAAGGCCTTCGGGCAGCCAAGACTGACAAAACCAACTCGCGGTGCAGACTGATTCATTTCACTATGCCAATACTAACAAACGGGCCGCTATCATAACTTATCCACCGGTGCTCGTCGCCTATGAATAATCGTTAAACAAAACACTACATATAGTAGCTTCACCGCTCACAAGGTTTGACTTATTCACATGCAACTACCAATAGGCTTTTAAAGCAGCACCGGAAGACATATCCCCTGAAAAAATGCCAATAAAAAAACTTAAGCTACTGAAAATAAATATATTATAGGGTCAGTGAAATTTCAGGCAGTATCAGAACCAACCAGTTATCACCCCAACTTACCCAGCTATTCCAAAAGTTAAACACAACTTTATCCACAGAAAATGTGCATAACTCCTTAAGTCTATGATTACAAACGCTCATAACAAGTTTTTTGGCTAAAACATTGCCTGTTTTAACCGTTGAGAGTGTATAAAATTAGCCATAAATTTTTTTTATTCACACGCAAATTTCACG
>JBMZDK010000283.1:0-5315 GCA_049614265.1 Thiolinea sp. | reverse complement strand
AATGTGTGTAGGCAGAACTTCTTATGTTGGGGAGAAGTGGTTTTCCAGCGTGCCGATACCTTCAATCACTACCTCAACTTTCATCCCCGGTTTCATTGGCAAAGCACCAAGAGAAGTGCCACAGGCAATGATATCACCAGCTTCCAGTGTCATGTCCTGTGATAATAAACTGACCAGTTGTGCGGGTGAGAAAATCATGTCGCTAACAGGATAGTTTTGTCTTTCGCGGCCATTCAGCAGCGTTTTGACTGTTAACTCTGCCGGATCATCCAGTTCAGTAATACATGGACCGATAACACCAAAGGTGTCGAAGCTTTTTGCCCGTGTCCATTGGGCAAAAGCCGGTTTATCATTGATTAGCTGCATCGCAGTGACATCGTTGACGCAGGTATAGCCCTTAACAAAAGATAAAGCCTCAGCTTCATTAACGTTCTTACAGTTTCGGCCGATAACAATACCCAGTTCTCCCTCATAAAATATGCGCCCCTGATAAGATTCAGGCGAACGAATCGGTGTGTCAGGCCCGATGACACAGCTGGAGGGCTTGAGGAAGTAATACGGCATCTCGGGTATGTCGTGCCCCTGTTTTTCCGCAAGGGCATGAAAGTTATTCCACAGAGCAACAATTTTGGATGGTTTACAGGGAGGGAGTAGTGTGACGTCGCTCAGTCGGTGGTTAATGCCATTGGCCTCACTATCAGCAAATAATTCACCGCTATGCTCGTGAATCTGATCACCATCCAGTTGCCCAAAACCCTGATACTCTCCCGTATCAAACTGTACCCAACTTGCCATTACTTCCTCCGGAATAAGTTGTGCTAATACCCTGCGGCATGCCCGTCTTTACGTGGATCTGAGCCACCCTGTAAGGCGCCATTCTCCCAGTCGATGACGATGCCCTGGCCGCCGCCATGGGGTGAGTTTGTCCATGCCATTTTGTGACCATATTGCGCTAATTGTTCATAACTGGTTTTAGGGATAGCAGGTTCCAATGCCAGCTCGCCGTCGTATAAGAAGAACCGTGGCGCATCGAGTGCTTCCTGAATATCCATCTGGTAATCAATCCAGTTGGATAATACGTAGGCCTGTCCCATGGCCTGATATTGGCCGCCCATCACGCCAAAACTCAGCACTGGTTGACCATCTTTGTAAACCATGGCCGGAATAATCGTATGCAGCGGGCGTTTATTGGGTTCCAGCTGGTTAAAGTGACCTTCCTCCAACACAAAACCACCCCCCCGGTTTTGCAGATTGATACCGGTACTACCCGCTACCAGACCGCTGCCCCAGGAATGGAACACGCTGTTGATAAACGAACAGGCGTTGCGATCTTTATCTACCACTGTCAGGTAGACAGTGTCTTTGTGATGGGGCAGGGCAGAAGCAACAGGCTGACTCAGTGCTTTGCCTGGTTCGATTCTGGCGTATTGCTGCCGGGCCAGCGCATCAGATAGCATCCATTCCACCGGCAGCTCGTTAAAGGCAGGATCAGCGATGTAACGATCGCGGGTTGCCATCGCCAGTGTGAATGCCTCACTCAGCAGGTGAATATGTTCCGGCCCAAGGTGTTTCAGCTTAGACACATCGGTTTGCGCCATAATATTGAGTGCCATTTGTGCAGTAATGCCCTGACCATTGGGTGGGATTTCGCACACTGTATAACCCCGGTAATCAGAGCTGACCGGATCTACCCATTCAGAGCGGTGATTAGCCAGGTCGTCCATGGTAAACAAGCCATCATTGGCATCGCTGAAACGCACAATTTCCTCGGCAATGGCACCCTGATAAAACGCATCACGTCCCTGTTCCGCTATGAGCCTCATGGTCGCAGCCAGGTTTGGCTGTCGATGTACCGTTCCTGCTTCAGGCGCTTTGCCATTGACCAGATAAGCTGCACTGGCTTCTGGTGTTTTAGCCAGTAGCTTTTCAGTTTCCTGCCAGTTCTTTGCAATAACCGGGCTAACTACATAACCCTGTTCAGCATAATGAATCGCAGGCTGTAGTAAACGGGCAAAGTCCAGTTTGCCCAGTGCTTCATTAGCGGTGGCCCAGGCATCAATCGCACCCGGCACGGTGACGGGTAGCATACCCTCAACCGGCATGGTGTCATGACCTCTGGCTCTTACCGTTTCCACCGTCGCTTTTCCCGGTGAGCGTCCGCTGCCATTTAAGGCGTGTAATTTACCGGTTGCGGCTTCGTGATAAAGAATAAAACAATCGCCGCCAATTCCACTTGAATAGGTTTCAACAACACCCAGTACCGCGCTGGCTGTAATTGCTGCATCCAGTGCGTTTCCACCATCCTGCAATACTTGCAAGGCTGCCTGTGTTGCCATTGGCTGGCTGGTAGCTACCATAGCGCCAGTGCTCATTACGGGTGAACGGCCGGGGAAGTGATAATCTCTCATTGTGGGTACCTGAGGTCAAAGAATGTGCAAAAGTATACAGCAATTCACGATTAGCCATCGCTGGCTACCTTTATCAGCCTAATAACAACCTGCTATCCGCGCTCGCTGTTGCACAATGGGCAGTACGGTATCAATCACCGGAGTAGAGACACCTGTAATTTGTCCCAGCTCCTGTACTGCTGTCACCAAGGCATCAATCTCCATCGGCCGTTCCAGCTGTAAATCCTGAAGCATCGAAGTTGTATGTGCGCCAACGGCTGCGGCGCCGTCGATACGCTTATCCACATCTACGGCAAAACGTACCCCCAGTTTCTCACCGATGGCTTTCGCTTCCAGCATCATGTTTCTGGCCACGCTGCGGGTACCCGGATCGGTTGCCACCACATCCAGTGTGGCATGGGTCAGAGAACTCAGTGGGTTAAAGCATAAGTTACCCCAAAGCTTGACCCAGATTTCATCGCGAATATTTCGGATTGGAACTTTGAAACCGGCATTTTTCATCGCGGCAGCCAGAGCTTGCACCCGCTCAGTTTTTTCACCGGAAGCTTCACCAAGGGTAAAGCGATTGCCCGACACATGCTCTATTACACCCGGTTCAGAGACCTCACAAGCCGGGTAAACCACACAGCCAATCGCACGTTCCGGCCCAATACCTTCCCACTGCTTACCACCGGGGTCAACGCTCTCAATGCGGCGGTTTTCCCACTCACCGGATAAACCATAAAAGTACCACCACGGAACACCGTTGACGGCGGTAACAACCGCAGTATCTTTGCCCAGCAACGGCTGCATAGCGTCGACTACATGAACGGCAGAATGTGCCTTAAGGGAGATAATGACAAAGTCCTGTTCCCCCAATTCTTCCGGGTTATCAGTTGCTACCGGATGTGTGATAATGCGTTCACCATTCATATCCAGTGCCAGTCCGTTGGCCTTAATTGCTGCCAGATGCGGGCCACGGGCAATCAGAGAAACTTCTTCACCGGCTTTGGACAGCAAGGCACCCAGATAACCACCAATAGCGCCCGCACCGTAAATTGCAATTTTCATTGGCAGGCTATTCCTATGCTAAGCCGAGTTTTTTGGCCAGGCCAATTCGCTGTAGTTTGCCGGTGGCTCCTTTGGGAATCTCATCCAGGATCAGTACTTTACGTGGCACTTTGAAATCTGCCAGGTGCTCAGCAGTAAATGAACGAATACCAGACTCATCAGTACTCTGGCCTTCTGCGAGTACCACCGCTGCTGCGACTTCTTCGCCCAGTTTAGGGTGTGGCATGGCAAAGGTTACACACTGTTGAATCGCCGGGTGATCCATTAATACTTCATCAACTTCGCGTGGTGAAATCTTTTCTCCACCGCGATTGATGATTTCTTTCAGGCGTCCGGTAATAGCTATGTAGCCATCGCTGTCGATAATGCCCTGGTCACCGGTGCGAAACCAACCATCTGTGAAATTCTCAGCATTGGCTTTCGGGTTGTTTTCGTAGCCGCTGGTAACATTCGGGCCGCGAATAACGATTTCGCCGGTATCGCCCTGTGCCAGTAACTCATTACCGGACTCAGACATGATCGCTACTTCCGGCCCTGCGGCTATACCGACTGTACCAGCCTTACGTACTGCCGGAGGCAGGGGATTACATGCCATCTGGTGTGCGGCCTCAGTCATCCCATAGGCTTCAATGACCGGGGCATTGAAGGTCTTCTCCAGTTCGGCCATGACTTGCGGTGGTAAGGATGCCGAGGAGGAACGAATGAAATGCAGCGGGTTAGCTTTGATGGTATCCATATTGCGGGAGGAGCGCTGTAATATGGTCTGGTGCATGGTAGGAACAGCGGTGTACCAGGTTGGTTTAGCCTCATCCATCCAGTTGAAGAATTTCAAGGCATTAAAGCCGGGAGAGCAATAAATTCTTGCACCTGCGCGCAGTGAGGCCATTACTGCTGCAATCAAACCGTGGATATGAAACAGTGGCATAATGTTCAAACAGGCATCATTGCTGTCTAAATTCAGGCTGGCGCCAACATTTTTGGCGGATGCACAGACATTGGCTTGGCTCAGCGGAACAATTTTAGGGCGTGATGTCGTGCCGGAGGTATGCAGAATGAGCGCTACATCATCAGCTTCCGGTTGCCCCGGGTTTGCGGCTTCGCCGGACACGCTGGATTGTAAATCAAAATCACCGGCAGGCCGTTCAGCGCTGGTAACCAGTTCGATGACATTAATACCCAGCTTCTGTGCTGCCGCAACTGCAGGAGAATCACTGCCTTTTTCAACCACCAGTGCTTTGCTTTTCAGGTCATCGAGATAGAACTCAAACTCTTCCTGGCGATAGGCTGGATTCAGTGGTGCAGTCGTTGCTGCACAGCCAATACAAACGAAGGCGCTCGCCATTTCAGGGCCATTAGGCAATACAATAGCAACACGGTCATTACAGCCAATGCCAGAAGCATTTAAGCTGGCAGCAGTCCTTTCAGCCAGAGTGCGGAGAGCAGAGTAGTTCATGGCAGGGCGTTCCGGTGCCTGAATGGCAATGGCATCGTCCTGACCAACAGTTAGAAGCTGGCGAATAGTATTAATAGTTGTCACGGGTTAATATACTCCAATATAAAATTAATATGATGAAAGTAACCAACTTCCCTAATTTCCACCTCGGACTAAGCTAAATAAGTTTAGCGACGCTTTGAATGATTCCTGTCAAGAAGTGGCTTATCAACATAATTCTTAGAATTTTTGGGGTCAATATACCTAATCGGGTATGCTGATTTTTGCTTATGGATTTTTATTTATTTTTCAGGTTATAGGGTTTTTGAGTTATATATTGGACTGTGTTTGTATCATTTACTATGAAGTGAAATTGGGGAACACTAAACGTTATGATCAGAAACCTAAGGTGTTGTCAGGCCTTA
>JBMZDK010000282.1:0-5358 GCA_049614265.1 Thiolinea sp. | reverse complement strand
TGAAAAATCGTTAACTGCTCCGGTGTTTTGAAATTACCTATTTGGTGGTACATAGCGCTACTTAGTTGGAGTGATATCACCATATTGCAGGGGCATGCTAATGTTTGCAACAATCACGGCTTTCCATATCACCGGGCATCATTATGTTCTACGCCACCGATACACCACACGGCCTTCCCTTCGATCCGTTTAAGGCGCTGGTTGTACCCCGCCCCATCGGCTGGGTTTCAACACTCAGCGCAGACGGCACTGCAAATCTGGCCCCCTTTAGTTTCTTCAACGCAGTCTCCGATAATCCGCACATGATTATGTTTTCAGTCGGCTGGCGTAATGACACGCTGCGAAACATTGAGGAAACCGGCGAGTGCACTTGCTCCTTTGTCAGTAAAGCCATGACAGACACAATGAATATGAGCAGCGCGGGTGTGGATCGCGATGTGGATGAGTTTGCGCTGGCCGGACTTGATACCACAGCATCAGCATTAGTTGCGCCACCGAGGGTATCCGCCAGTCCGGCCGCACTGGAATGCAAGCTATGGCAAACCATTGCACTCCCGGCAGGCCCCGGCAAAGACTCCGGTTATACCATGGTGCTGGCCACAGTGATCGGCGTTTATATCAACGATGACTATCTGGTGGATGGTCGTGTGGATACTGCCGCCATGCAGCCTTTAGCCCGCCTCGGTTATATGGATTACGCTGCCATTACTGCCGACAATATTTTCAGCCTCAACCGGCCAAAGGTCGGCGCAGACGGCAAAACCGCCACGCTGCAAACCGGGCCATGGAATGGGCAATATACCTAAGGGGAAAAACTAATGACCGTACCGATTTTACGCCTACACGACAACGACCAGCCATTCAGCAACATTGCGGAGGCTTCATTTACGATTCCGGCGCGCTTTTACCACGATGCCACCGTTTATGAACAGGAAAAGGAAGCTGTATTTTATAACAGCTGGTGGTTTGTTGGTCATGCCAGTCAGGTTGCTGATACCGGCGATTATATGACTGCCAAAGTGCACGACCAGAACATCTTTGTCACCCGTGATGCCGATGGCAATATCAACGCTTTCTACAATGTCTGTCAGCACCGTGGCCATGCGCTGCTGGAAGGCAGTGGCAATACGCGCTCGATTGTCTGCCCCTACCATGCCTGGTCATACGGTCAGAACGGCGAGCTGAAATTTGCACGTAATACCGACAAAATGGCAGGCTTTAACAAGTGTGATTTCTCGCTCAAGCCGGTACGGGTCGAGGTCTTTTGCAGCATGGTGTTTGTGAATCTCGATCCTGAAGCAATCCCGCTGGCCGAACAGGCGGGTGAGCTGGAAGCTGAAATCAGACATTATTGCCCGCGCATTGACGAGCTGATGTTTGCACAACGCGATACTTATCACGTGGATTCCAACTGGAAGGTACTGGTCGACAACTTCCTTGAATGTTACCACTGCGCACCGGCACACAAGGATTTTGTGGATCTGGTGGATATGAAATCCTACCGGGTAAAAACTCACGGCATTTACTCCAGCCAGTGCTCCAGCAAAGCCCGCTCCACCGACAGTAAAGCTTTTTCCTTTAAGCCCGGCGATGTGGATTTTGGTTATGCCGGTTGGTTCCTGTGGCCGAATCTCACTATCTGGATTTATCCCGGTGAACCCAATATCTCCACCCTGCAAATGATTCCGGACGGGCCGGTAAATACGATTGAATATCAGGACTGGTTTATTGCCACACCGGAACCCAGCGAACAAATGGCTGAGGCAATGGCTTATCAGAAAGACGTGTTACAACCGGAAGATGTCGGCTTGTGTGAAAGCGTACAACAAGGTCTGAAATCCAAAGGTTACAATCAGGGACGCTTTGTCGTTGACTCAGACCGCAGTGAGCTCAGCGAACACGCCGTGCACCATTTTCAGCAACTGTACGTCGGGGCCATGGGAGCTGAGATTATGACCGGCAAGTAGGCAGGCCATCAGGGCGCACCATCACGTCTGCATTAACCGGAATCAACCTGTATGACCATTGAAGCCTGGCTGGCCTTTGTCGCCGCCTCCACCGTTCTGCTGATCATTCCGGGGCCAACCATCCTGACTGTGATCAGCTACTCCATCTCACATGGCTACCGGGCTAAAATACCGCTTATTATTGCAGTTGCCCTCGGTGATTCGACCGCGCTGGCTTTATCACTACTGGGCCTGGGGGCGTTGCTGGCAAAATCAGTGTTCTGGTTTCAGGTGATTAAATGGGCGGGAGGGCTATACCTGATTTATCTGGGTATCAAACTGTTCCGCTCAGGTCTGGCGTCCGGCACATCACCTGATATCAATAAAAACCCGAAACCGGCCTCCGGCAGGAAACTGTTTGCGGATACTTATCTGGTAACCGCACTCAATCCCAAGGGCATGGTGTTTTTCCTCGCCTTCCTGCCACAGTTTGTTGATACCTCCACCGCCGCTGCACCCCAGCTTTGGATACTGGCATCAACCTTCGTCGCGCTGGCCACACTCAATGCCTCAATCTATGCCCTGTTCGCCGGTAAAGCCAGTGAACTGCTGGCCTCCCCCCAAACACAGCGACGGTTTAACCTTGCCGGTGGTTCCCTGTTGACTATTGCCGGGGGCTGGACGTTGTCCGCACAACAGAGCTGAATAGCGGTCTTTGAGTGTACGGGTAACAAGCGCTGCAATAATCCCCCGTGGTAGCAACCGCCAACGCCAACATTTCTTACTAAGGGGCTATACAAACTGGCATACAAGGTCAGCGGGCGGTAAGCTACGCGCAAAATAATTCGCTTTAATTGACGACCACAGTAACAAGACCCAACTTATGAACACAGCACCTGATTTTTGCCAGCGCACCTTCCTGCAGCAGCACATCCGCCACACACTGGATTTTTACCAGCCCAATGTATTTGATAAAAATGGCGGTTTCTTCCAGCACTTTCGCGATGATGGCAGCATCTACGACGCCAACACCCGCCACTTAGTCAGCAGCACCCGGTTCGTCTTCAACTACGCCATGGCGGAGCAGCATTTCAGCGACAGCGACTACAAAGCGTGGATACGCCATGGTTTACGCCACCTTGAAGAACAGCACTTCCAGCCCGGGAGCGGTGGTTATGCCTGGTTACTGGAAGGCGATAAGGTCGTTGACGCCACTAATCATTGTTATGGACTGGCTTTTGTCATTGTCGCTGCATCCACTGCTCTCATGGCCGGTGTTGAAGAAGGCCGCACCTCGCTGGATAAAGCCTGGCAGCTCATGGAACAGCATTTCTGGGATGAAGAACACGGTTTGTATCGTGATGAAGCCAATGCTGATTTCAGTGTCGTTGATCCCTATCGTGGCCAGAATGCCAATATGCACAGCTGTGAAGCCATGTTATGGGCTTATGAAGCAACCGGTGAAACCCGTTTTCTCGACCGCGCGACCGAGCTGGCAGACAACATTACCCGGCGCCAGGCCGCGAAAGCGAACGGACTGGTGTGGGAGCATTACAATGCCGACTGGGAAGTTGACTGGGATTATAACCGCGATGATCCGCAACACTTATTCCGCCCCTGGGGGTTCCAGCCCGGCCACCAGACCGAATGGGCCAAATTATTGTTAATCCTCAATCGCCATGCACCACAGGACTGGCATATTCCACGCGCCCGCGCCTTGTTTGATGAAGCACTGGCGAAGGCATGGGACACCGAGCACGGCGGTATCTGTTATGGGTTTGCACCGGATGGCAGTATCTGTGATGGCGATAAATACTTCTGGGTACAGGCCGAGAGCTTTGCGGCGGCGGCACTGCTGGCTGAAGCAACGGGAGATACGGTATACCGGGACTGGTATCAGCGCATCTGGGAATACAGCTGGCAGCACATGGTGGATCATGAATACGGGGCGTGGTTCCGCATTCTGACGCGGGATAACCGGAAATATGATGACCTGAAATCCCCGGCGGGAAAGACGGATTATCATACGATGGGGGCGTGTTATGAGGTGTTGCGGGGGGCGCCTTCGCTATTGAGCGCTTAATCTGCTGAAAACACATTACCCACCTGAGAATACGGAAGCGCCTGCAACCCATCACTAAACGCCAGCGCTTCGCCACTGTAAACCACATAGCTGTTAGCCAGTGGATTTATCTTCTCAGAAAAATGAGCAAGTCCTTTTTTAAACGACTTGCTCCATGTCGACCCGGCCTTAATTTCCATACCATTCAACTCCCGCCCTGATTTAAACAGCAAATCAATCTCATGCCCCGCACTATCGCGGAAATAATAGAGGTTTGCGGCCAACCCTTGGTTATAGCGGGCTTTCAACGCTTCCAGCACAACCAGATTTTCAAAGATATTGCCCAACAACGGGTCACGCCGTACCTGACTCACCTTTTCAATATCCAGCAGATAAGTCAGCAAACCAGTATCCGTAAAATAATACTTCGGAGACTTGATCACCCGTTTACCAAAATTTTCAAAGTACGGCGGCAACTTAAACACGACAAATGACGCTTCCAGAATCGATAACCAGTGGCTAATGGTTTTGCCATCCACACCAACATCATTCGCCAACGACTGGTAGTTAATGACCTGCCCGGCGCGGCCTGCCAGCAACTTGACGAATTTTTCAAACAGACTGACATCTTTCAGATTGATCAGCTGGCGGACATCTCGCTCCAGATAAGTTTGATAATAATTAGCGTAGGCGATGTGTGGACGCTGCTGTTGGTCATAGATACGCGGCATAAAGCCATGAAAAACATAATCAGCAAAATCATCGAAAGTCATTTCTGCTGCGGTTAACTCGGCGATACTTAACGGCAATAAATACAACATACCGGTGCGACCGGCCAAAGACTGTGATACCGCAGCACGTAACTCTAACTGATGTGAACCGGTTAAAACGAACTGGCCATTTTCTTTGCGTTCATCGA
This sequence comes from Thiolinea sp., assembly GCA_049614265.1. Lineage (GTDB taxonomy): Bacteria > Pseudomonadota > Gammaproteobacteria > Thiotrichales > Thiotrichaceae > Thiolinea. The sequence goes on along the minus strand of JBMZDK010000282.1, from coordinate 431 downwards.
CGATACCCTGCAAATAACTCAGCAGATGTGGGGCGCGTTGGATTTCATCGAAGATGACGTGGTTTGGGTGTTGTTTCAGGAACGCTTTTGGGTCTTCAGTGGCGAACTCACGGATTTCCGGTTGTTCAAGGCTGACGTAGTCGTAGTTGGGTAGCGCGGTTTGGGCGAGGGTTGTTTTTCCGGCTTGGCGAGGGCCGAGGACAGTGACGATGGGGTACTCTTTCAGGAGCGTGTGGAACTCGGTGGTGATTTGGCGTGGGATCATGGGAGCAGCTTATTCCATGTAAACTCGGAGTTCAACTCCGGATTTACATGGAATAAGCTGCTTTATTAACAATAATTTATACACGTGAGATCCACACCTTTATCAACAATCATCAAAAACAACCAAGAATATATAGCTTCCCAGCCATGATGAGCTGGTATAATAT
>JBMZDK010000281.1:0-5407 GCA_049614265.1 Thiolinea sp. | reverse complement strand
GGACACCAGTAAATGCGTCGGCTGCTACGTTCTTCGCGGATAATTGTGTCGCCACAAATCCGGCAGGGCAGGCCATCGCGATTAAACACCATAAAGCGCACGCTTTCATAAGGTTGACGAGCCAACTCCAGTTCTTGCAGTAAATCCGGTGCGACGGTATAACCGCCAGTTTTATAGCTACGTTGCCCCATGAGTAAGGTGCTGCGGGCCAGTTTTTCGCATTCGTGATCACTGAGCATAGTGGCTTTACGGTCAGGGTGGATACCTGCATCAAATAATATTTCACTGCGCAGGTAGTTGCCGATACCGGCGACAAAGCCCTGGTCCAGATACACTATGCTGAGGCTGCGGCGTGCAAAGGTTTTGGAGTGTAGGCGCTCTGCAATGGTGTCCCAGCCCAGGTCTTTTGCCAGAATATCCGGCCCTAATTTGCGCAGAAACGGGTGTTCATTAATGGCCTCAGTTTCCCACACGCTGATGTCTGAAGCACTATAGAGCAAGGCGCTGTGCGTAGCAGTGTGTAATGCCAATCGCAGTGAGCGCTTGGTTTTCGGCAGTTTGCCGCGTTTGCTGGTCTTCCAGATGCCGTAGAGCTGGTTGTGTGAGTAGATGGTGTAACCGTGATCAAAATGCGTCAGCATTGCCTTGCCGCGTGTTTCGACTTCTGTCACTGTCTGGCCGGTGAAGCTGTCTTCATAACGCTGCATGGCAGGTTGGCCAAAACCCACGACTTCAATGAATTTATCCTCAACAACCTTTGCGATTTTATCCGCTGCACGGCGAATTTCCGGCCCTTCTGGCATCGAATGTTCCCTGTTTTAATCAGTTGTTGCACGCTAACATGGCAGGGTGGTTTTCATAAAATGCCCGTAAAGGTGCATGGGGCGTTGGTTTTACGCTGCTTCTGCATTGTTGAAAGGTTGAGCTGAACGGGTGGCGCTGTTCTGGTGTTGATCCAGCCATTGCTGGAATAGCTGCCGTTGTTCTGCTGTCATGTGGAGACCAATCTTACTGCGACGCCACAGTATATCTTCCGCGCTACGTGCCCATTCATGCTCAATCAGGAACAAAACTTCGCGTTCGGTCAGCGTCGCACCAAATGCTTGTCCAAGATCGCCCGCTGTTTTTGCGTCACCCAAAACATCCCAGGCGCGTGTGCCGTAACGTCGAATCAAGCTAAGTGCCCATTCGGAATCCAGGAAATTATAATCATCTTGTAAGCGTTTCATTTGTGCCGCAACTTCATCAGGGGCGAAGTCGCCGCCAGGCAAAGCCGCGTTTTCTGTCCATACCGTTTTATGTTCAGGCAAGTAACTAGCGAGTTTGCCCAGCGCATCCTCTGCCAGACAGCGGTAGGTGGTGATTTTTCCGCCGAAAATATTAAGTAGTGGGGTTTGGCCCTCGCTTTCTTCATCGATTCTTAGCACGTAGTCACGCGTTGCTTCCTGCGCAGCACTGGCACCATCGTCATATAATGGGCGCACACCGGCGTATGTCCAGACAATATCTTCGCTGCTGATTGCCTGCTTGAAATAAACGCTGGCCGCGTCGCAAATATAATCGATTTCATCCTGGCTAATTTCCACTTTGTCCAGCGGCGTAGTGTGGTCAGCATCGGTTGTGCCCACCAGAGTGAAGTCTTGTTCATAGGGGATGGCGAAGATAATGCGGCCATCGCCATTCTGGAAGATGTATGAGCGGTCGTGTTCGTAGAGTTTGGGTACGATAATGTGGCTGCCGCGCACTAGTCTTACATTGGCCTTGTCCGACTGCTTTAATTTTGTTTGGTTAAGCATCTTGTCGACCCAGGGGCCTGCTGCGTTAATGAGTGTCTTTGCGGTGATGGTATGCGTTTGCTGGTTTTGCGTGTCTTGTAGGGTGACATGCCACAGGCTGTCTCTGCGCTCTGCACCAATGCAGCGGGTGCGGGTACGAATATCTGCGCCATGTGCTTGTGCATCCAGCGCATTGAGTACAACCAAGCGTGAATCATCCACCCAGCAATCTGAGTATTCAAAGCCTTTCTTGAAGGCATCAATCAGCGGGAGGCCGGTTTCATGTTTGCTCAGGTCGAGGGTTTTAGTGGGGGGCAGCAGCTTGCGCCCACCAATGTAGTCATAGAGAAATAAACCTAAACGCAGAAACCAGGCGGGACGTAGCTCTTTATGGTGCGGCAGGATAAAACGCATTGGCCAGATAATGTGCGGTGCATTTTTTAATAGTACTTCGCGTTCGGTGAGTGCTTTGCGTACCAGCATGAACTCGTAGTGTTCGAGGTAGCGTAGTCCACCGTGAATAAGTTTGGTGCTGGCGGATGATGTGCCCTGGGCCAGATCATCTTGTTCCGCGAGGAAGACGTTGAGGCCGCGACCTGCGGCGTCGCGGGCAATACCACAACCGTTAATGCCGCCACCAATGATGGCGATATCATAAGGTGCAGTGTTTTTTTGTGTGTTGGTGTTCACGTTTTTATGTGTTCATTTGTTAACTGTGCTTTCAATAATATTCGTTTATTTTCGTTTGGGCAATTTAATTTTCGATATGGTTCTTTTTGTGACCGAAACGATGCTAATTTTGAGTGAGTGTATGTGAGGTTTGTTTTGATTTGATTCGGAAGGTGGTTTCACAAGCGAGTTGAGTGTGTAAAATTCGCTTTAATCCATCCGGCTGCGGTTTGCATTGCGGCTTCATGCAAGGTAATACCAAGATGTGAGCTACCTTCAATATGAGCAATCTGTGCATCTGATTTGAATGGAACGACTCCCGACTCAAATTTGTCGAAGTAGAACGCTTCATCCTGTGTTCCAACCAACAGCAATAATGGCCCGTGTGAGTTGGCCAGTGATTGTTTATAGTCGTCAGGGTGCATGCCGGTCATTAGCCGAAAGGAATACTCGAGTGTTTCTTCTCCGTTTTGGTACTTTGCTGGCAGATTGAAACGCAGAACTTTTGCGCCATTAAACTGTTTGATACCGAAGCCGTTGAGAATAGAAAGGCCTATGATCCTGGAAATTTTCGGGCTGGCCCAGCCACCGGAGTTTTTCTTCACCATTGGAGCGTTGTGTCCAAAAAACGGCGCAAGTAACAATAAACCACTGGCCAGATTGCCGTATTGGCTTCCGCTAAATCGCAGTGCCATTCCGCCGCCGGAAGAATGACCTCCAATAATAAAAACTGAGTTATCTGAATCGTCCGTCTGTGTTTTGATATGGGTGATTAAATCAGCAATATCTTCCTCAAGCTGCCCTATGTAATCGATGTCGCCACGCCGCTGTGGATTGGGGCCATGACCGCGAAGATCGGGCGTATAAACGTTTGCGATGTGCTTGTTGCCGAGGTATTCAGCAAAAGTATGCAGGTAAGCGCTGTGTGCTGAGGAGCCATGAATCAGAATGAGATGAACGTTCGATTCTGCGGTATAACGACGAAACGCTAATGCCACCCCATCTCTGGCATGAAAAGATTCCAGCGGTGGTGTTTCATTGGCTTGTTGTTCGTGTGAGGCCAGCTCGCTAAAATTGAACGGTTCATTTTGTTCTTGCACGGAAATCTCCTGATTACGTTGAATACATGAATTTAGGGCAAACGAAGTCACATGATGAGGACAAATTGAACCTATAGTTTCTCTGAAAAATGCTCCTGGCAGTGCTCAATAAAAACACTATGTAACCGCGTTGGCCGAACATGATCAGGGTGTACTAATACAATCTCTGTCAGCGGAATCTCATCCATAATCTCCCGCACCACAACTTCTTTACCATCATAGCAGGCATTATGTTGTGGCCGTGTTACTAACACCGAAAAGCCTGATCCATTCGCTACCAGCGAACGAACCGTTTCAAACGAAGGTGAGCGCAGGCTAATAGGTGGGTGTAAGTTACGGTCAGTAAACAATGTCGAAAAATACTCCCGGCTACGGGGTAAATCCAGTAGCACCATGGGATGTGCAGCGAGATCAGCCAGGGAAACCTGAGCTTGTGCTGTTAACTCATGTTGTGGTGGCAGGATGACATAAGGTTTCAGTGTCACCAGGGTTTTTAGCTGTAGCGTCGGCGGTACATCCAGCTTATAAACGATTGCCACATCGTAATGATTCGCCGCCAGCCCGGCGAGCAGGGTATCGTTATCAGCTTCATACAAATTCAACTCAACCTCGGGATACTGAGCCTGAAAATCGGTAATCAGCGCAGGTAAATACAGTGAAGCTATTGGCCCGAAACAACCAATATGCAGGCGTCCACGCATCTTTTCTGCCAGTCCGCGTGCATTCTGACTAACGTCGTCTGCATGGGCCAGTAACGCTTTAACCTCAGTCAGCATGCGCCCGCCAGCCGAAGTTAGTGAAACTCCCTGTGCATGATGACGCACAAACAATTGCACATTGAGTGCGGCTTCCAGTTTGGTAATTGCGGTAGAGATTGATGGCTGGGAAATATGGAGTTCGCGTGCCGCTACGGCAAGGCTTTTGACCTCAGCGACCTTGGCGAAATATTCCAGTTGGCGCAGTGAAAACTTAAACAAGATTTTATCTGGCTAATGGTTAGTAAATAAATATTTTATCTGGTATCGGGGTGGTTGTTAATATATTTCCCTTCGGCTCCGCTCAGGTAACTGGAATACTGGTAGTACAACGCGCAGGAGAATAGGGCGTTGGTAGTTGGTTGAGCGGAGTCGAAGCCCAATTTGACAGAATCTCCTTTAGCAGAGGAGGCGAAGGGGCTCATGCACCCAAACGGAGAATATAAATGATCAGAACCGGACAAGAATACCGCGAATCAATTCAGGATAACCGTGAGGTTTACATCAATGGGGAGCGTGTTAAAGACCTCACCGTGCATCCCCAATTTAAGCCAATTGTCGACATCCGGGCTCGCATCTATGACATGCAGCATGAAGAAGCCACCAAAGACGTCATGACCGTCGAGCAGGATGGTGATGTGAATGCAGTGGGTAACGCACTGCCATACACGCAGGACGACTGGTGGGCTAAGCGACGCGCAACGGATACGGTGCTGGAAGATGTCGGTGGCGTGGTCACGCGGGTGGGTGATGAAACCGTCGGCGAGATGTGGTCACTATTTGATGGACAGGATGTGCTGAGCGAGATTGATCCGCAATTTGCGAAGAATATCGAAAACCACATCTACAAGGTTCTTAAAGACGACCCCTTCCATGTGTCTGCCAATACTGACCCAAAGGGTGATCGTTCGCGCGCGCCGCAGGATCAAGACCCGGATATGCTGCTGCATGTCGTGAAGGAAACCGATGAAGGTATCGTGGTACGCGGTGCGAAATTCGAGACGGCGGCAGCCTACGCTAATCAGGCTTTCACTAAGCCTACCATTGCTAACTGGGGTAATGCCGAGCTGTCGGATTATGCCGTTGGTTTTATCTGTGATCTGAATTC
>JBMZDK010000280.1:0-5420 GCA_049614265.1 Thiolinea sp. | reverse complement strand
CCGGCGCAGGTGGAGCAGTACCGTTCCGGTAAGGACAAGGTGTTTGGCTTCTTTGTCGGGCAGACGATGCGTGCCTCCAAAGGCAAAGCTGATCCGGCGATGGTGAATGATTTGTTGAAAGAAAAGTTAAAGGGGTAAATGATGGCGGTTTCTGAAGAAGATGTAATGAAGGTGTCGCGATTAGCTCGTTTGGCGATTCTGGAAGAAAATGTACCGGTGTATGCGGCGAAACTGTCCGGGATTGTGGACATGGTGGAGCAGCTCAATGCAGTGGATACGACAGGTGTTGAACCGATGTCGAACCCATTGGATAGCGTGCAGCGGTTGCGTGAGGATGTGGCAACTGAAACGAATCATCGGGAGCATTATCAGGCGTGTGCACCTGAGGTGGAGAAGGGGCTTTATTTGGTGCCTAAGGTGATTGAGTAAGATATTGTTTGCTGCGGCAGAATTGTGTCGCAGCAAACAGTGGGACTGTAACTGCTCTTTAAAAAATACCCGGCAACGGCGCCAGCAATATCAACCCAACCTGTAAAGCCAAAATCGCCACGAGCGGTGATAAATCAATCCCGCTAACCAACGGTACAAAATTCCGAATCGGTCGTAAAATTGGGTTGGTCAAACTCTGCAACAGCGACGCTACCGGATTACCATAGGTATTACCCATCCAACTCATCACCGCGTGCACGATCATTGCAATAATGTAAATCCAAATCAGGCTGCGAATAATATCCGCACAGGCCGCGACCAGCATAAAGCCCGGATTCAGTGGTTGTCCCATCAACACCAGAATCAGGAAGCCACCCAGCAGTTTCAGGCCAAAGGCTAAGACGAGTGATGCTGTATCAATTTTACCAAATGGTGGTACAAAGCGGCGCAATGGCACCAATACCGGGTTAGTGATCTTTACCAGAAACTGCGACAGTGGATTATGAAAATCAGCACGCGCATAAGCCAGTAGAAAGCGAATTAATACGGCGCCGATATACAGTGAAAGCAGGGTTGATATCAGAAAAATTGCAACATTTTGTAAAACCATGTGAATACCTTGTCACTTCTTTTGCGTGGTGTTGAATAAGTATGAACGTTGTTAGCCTTGCTTTGCCAGTTCTTCAGAGCGTCTGGCCGCTGCCTGCAGTGCTTCACCAAACAAATCGACCAGTCCGCCTTCGTTTAATTTGTTTATTGCTGCTTCGGTTGTGCCGCCTTTGGATGTGACCCTGCGCCGTAACTCAGCAGGACGATCATCGCTTTCCAGCGCCAGTTTGGCAGCCCCAAGCGCAGTTTGGATAACCAGTAAATTCGCGTCTTCCGGCTTCAACCCTAAATTTTCAGCAGCTTGTTGCATCGCTTCCATCACCAGAAAGAAATAAGCCGGGCCACTGCCGGATACAGCGGTAACGGCATCCAGTTTAGCTTCTTCCTCAAACCACAATGCAATACCCACAGCCCGTAGTATGCTTTCTGCCAGGCTACGTTGCTCTGCGGAAACCAGGTCGTTTGCAAACAGGCCGGTAGCGCCTGCCTGTACTAATGCAGGTGTGTTTGGCATACAACGCACAATCGGTAAACCGCCACCCAGCCATTCGTTGAGAGAAGCCTCGCGAATACCGGCCGCAACAGAAACAAAGACCGGTCTTTGTTTCTGTGCTATATCCTGTAATGGTTCAACCACATTGCCCATGACTTGTGGTTTAACAGCGAGTACCACCATATCAGCGCCATCAATCATTGCCAGATTATCAGTATCGACTGTGATATCCGGCCAGTGGCGGCGAATGACATCCAGTTGATTCTGATCCGGATCAGCCACCCGGATATTTAGTGGGCTGTTGTCTTCCATTAAACCGGCAATCAGGCTGCGCGCCATATTACCTGCGCCAATGAAAGCAACGGTCAGGTCTTTGCGGGGAAGCTGTGCTTGCGTCATACGATCAATCCTTTTTAACAGGTTTTGGGTTTATTCGTTATCGAGAGTTTCCAGCCGCCATCGTTGCAGTTGAAACCCTGTCTTAATGCCACATATTCTACCTCAGGTGTAATGCGTAGGGTTACCCTGAAACCTGCCTGTAATTCAGAAAGCGGTGTGTTTTTGTTATTTGTGGCTCTTGCGTCATTACGCTTTTTCGCTGACACTGAATCTTCCTGGTGGGGAAATACGGGTTTTTATGGCAAATATTCTGCTTTTAATTGCGTTGGGGCTGGTGGTCTGGTTCTGGATTGATACATTACGTACCCGTGAGCGGGCCGTTTTTGCTGCAGCTCGGGCCTGTAAAGAGCTAGGGGCACAATTGCTCGATCAGACTGTGTCATTGGAAAGCATTAAACCCATGCGCAGTCGTCAGGGGCGCCTCATGTTCCGCCGTATCTATGGTTTCGACTTTAGCGTTGCGGGTTACGAACGCCGGAGAGGCCGGGCATTTATGGCAGGTCAGGCGCTTGAACAAGTGCAAATCGATGCTGAACAGGGTACGACGATCGATATGAAAGAAGATGGGGGTGAGGCAGAGCAATAGGTATTGCGACAGGGTGAGAAAATTCTCACCGTTCTACCATCAATCCGTTGAAGCTGCTTTATACGTTAGTTTGTGCGTAGTTCTTTTGGCAGTACAAATGAAATGTTTTCGGTAATTCCTGAATTTTGCACATTCACCTCGGCGCCATGCTTACGTAAATGTTGAATTACACCTTCCACCAGTACTTCAGGTGCTGAGGCACCAGCTGTTAGTCCAACCATTTTCACACCACTCAACCATTCCTGCTGAATATCATTGGCATCATCAATCAGATAGGCCGGTGTATTACGCTTTTCAGCAATTTCGCGCAGACGGTTGGAGTTAGAGCTATTCGGTGAACCCACTACTAAAACCAGGTCGGCTTTATCGGCCAGTTGTTTTAGTGCATCCTGCCGGTTCTGAGTGGCATAGCAAATGTCATCTTTCTTCGGGCCGATAATTGCCGGAAATTTAGCACGTAAGGCATCAATCACAATCGCGGTATCATCAACAGATAAGGTGGTTTGTGTGACGTATGCCAGTTTTTCCGGGTTATCTACTTCCAGTGCGTTGACTTCTTCCGGTGAGTCGACCCGGTAAATTTTGCCACCATGAGACGTCTCGTATTGTCCCATTGTGCCTTCAACTTCAGGATGGTTTTTGTGACCAATCAATACAGTCTCACGTCCCTCACGGCTATAGCGGGTGACCTCTACATGTACTTTGGTGACTAGTGGGCAGGTAGCATCAAAAACTTTCAGGCCCCGCCGTTTGGCTTCATCCTGCACACTGCGGGAGACACCATGGGCGCTGAAGATAACAGTGGCATCGTCGGGTACCTGATCAAGTTCCTGAACAAAGACGGCGCCTTTATCACGCAGTTTATTGACGACAAAACGGTTATGCACCACTTCATGGCGAACATAGATAGGCGCACCCAGTACTTCCAGTGCACGATCAACAATTTCAATAGCACGGTCAACACCGGCGCAAAAGCCACGTGGGTCAGCGAGAGTTACCTGCATAATGGTTCAGCCTTTTGTCTTTTGTCTCGAGTGCAAGAGATTATACGGCACGTGCTGTCACAGCAACAGGGATCAGCTGTATGGAATCAGATTATTGACATTGACATAGCAGCTGGGGCGGTGGGAGAGTTTTGGGTAGATGTGTAACCAGAGCTCATTATTAAACCGGCGTAAACCTTCCTCTACAGCAACAATTGTTACCAGTTGATTTTCCTGTAATACGGTCATTTGTGAGATCTCAGTCACATTGATCCTAAAACATGCGACTGTACCAGTATTATCCCCTGCTTTTATTTTATATAGGGTAGCTACAGACCGGTCTTTGTTATTCAGGTCTGTCTCCGGGACAACTGTGTCATCGCAGCCGGTTAGCGTAAGAATAACCGCTAACAGCATCAATCGAAAAAGTATCATTTCTCTCGCCATATTTCGTATGCCTTCCATGGGGTCGCTTCCATTTCCACCGCATGTATCATCATGCGCGGATTCCCCTCTATTAGAATTGCCACCGGATTTCGTCTATGGCTTTATGGTCGGGCGTAATGTTTTAACGTGTAACCGGCTTTCACTTCTGACAAGCGGTTAAAGAAAGTTGAACTTGAAACCCTCTGCTAATCTGGCTTTAATGGCGCTCTTTGCAGTGGATAGCAATGACGGGAGTCGAAATGAAGGTTCTGGTAGTGGGAAGTGGTGGACGTGAACATGCACTGGCCTGGCGGATTGGTCAGTCGCAACGGGTAAGTGAAGTACTCGTCGCGCCTGGGAATGCGGGGACTGCCGGTGAACCGGGAATTCGTAATGTTCCTGTGGCTGCTGATGATATTGATGGCCTGGTGGAGCTGGCAAACCGTGAAGGGGTTGGACTAACGGTTGTTGGCCCGGAAGCACCGCTGGTTATGGGTATTGTTGATGCTTTTGCTGAGGCTGATTTGCGTTGTTTTGGCCCGGGGGCTGCGGCAGCGCAACTGGAAGGTTCGAAGGCTTTTACCAAAGATTTTCTTGCCCGTCACAATATTCCCACGGCAGCTTATGGCAACTTTACAGAGGTTGATGCTGCTGTGGCTTATATACGTGAGCAGGGTGCACCCATTGTCGTGAAAGCGGATGGGCTTGCGGCCGGTAAGGGAGTGATTCTGGCTCAGACAGAAGCTGAAGCGATTGCTGCTGTTGAGGATATGTTGGCGGGCAATGCGTTTGGCGATGCAGGCCATCGGGTGGTGATTGAAGAATTTCTGTCGGGTGAAGAAGCCAGTTTTATTGTGATGGTTGACGGTGAACATATTCTGCCAATGGCCAGTTCACAAGATCATAAGGCGCGTGATAATGGTGACCAGGGGCCAAATACCGGTGGTATGGGGGCGTATTCACCGGCGCCGGTGGTAACACCAGCGATGCATGAGCGCATCATGGAGCAGGTGATTCAGCCAACAGTGTCCGGTATGGCAGCTGATGGTGTGCCCTATACCGGATTTTTGTACGCAGGGGTGATGATTGATACAGATGGGGTTCCTAAAGTTCTTGAATATAATTGCCGTTTTGGCGATCCGGAAACCCAGCCGATTATGATGCGTTTGCAGTCTGATTTGGTTGAGCTGATTGATGCTGCGCTGGATCAGCGCCTGAATCAGGTGAGTGTATCCTGGGACGAGCGGGCTGCATTGGGTATTGTGCTGGCGGCGGGGGGGTATCCCGAATCATACCGCAAAGGTGATGTTATTAAAGGGTTGCCGGAAGCAGCTGGGTTAGAAGGTAAGGTCTTCCACGCCGGAACGGCTAGCGAGGATAGTACGGGGAACATTATGACGCAGGGAGGGCGCGTATTATGTGCTGTGGGTCTGGGTGAGGATGTCACGTCTGCTCAGCAGCAAGCGACAAAACTGGTTGAGGCAATCAGTTGGGA
>JBMZDK010000279.1:0-5431 GCA_049614265.1 Thiolinea sp. | reverse complement strand
AGCTGAGGCCTATAAGATTGCTGCACTGGATGCCTGGAACCGGATTCACCATTAGGGAAGTGTGATCAGGTCATCTGCTTGACCACGGTTTTGAAATCAGTCTGACAATCGTCTAAAGGGGATAAGACAAAATCGCAGTGATACACCCATCAGTCTGTTGCACTGGCTGGTGGTGATTGCATTTTTTGTTAATCTGGCGACCGGTCTACGCATCGCAGCAGACGAGTAGGATGCAGGGCTGGCTGGTTTGGTCAGTGCCATTTTACCTCAGGGTGCAATTATACCAATGTAAGTGGCTTATAATTCTGCAAAGACCAAGCCAAACTTTTGCAAATAAGTACGCAGCCGGTGTGAGTCATTACTGCTGCTGCGACGTGTCCGGCTGACGTTGAACAACGTGCGCCCGGCCTCAGCCATGGTTTTGCTATTGCGGCAGACCTGAATCACTTCGGCAAGTTGAGCCTGATCAAAACGGTCGATCTCAGCGAGTTGTTCCGTGCTGAGTACTTCCTGTAACAGCTGGTGCGCAGGCTGCTGTGTTCTGTTGGTTTCATAGCCAGACCAGTCATACTGCAAACGTTTGATTTCACCGGCCACGATATCTTCAGTAATTCGTCCACCAGTTGCCAGTGTCGCCATCCGTGTCATACTGGAGTTCAGATCCCGGAAATTCGCCTGCCAGCTGGCTTCCGGTGAACGTGCGAAATCAAGGTAGTGCTGGCGCGCGCCTTTGTTGAAACTGACTTTATATTCCATCAGCTTGCTGAAATGTTGCAGTTCATAATCAATGTTAGGATCAAGATCCTCAATTCTTGCTTTCAGCGAAGGCATTTCATAAGTCCATAGATTGATTCGTGCCAGCAGGTCTTCACGGAATTCACCTTCAATCACACGCTGCTGCAGGTGACGGTTTGTACCGGCGATGAGTTGGAAGTTGCTGTTAACCGGTTGATCCGCACCTAAAGGAATAAAGACTTTATCTTCAATAGCGCGTAGTAGCATAGCCTGTTCATCCAGGCCCAGTTCGCCAATTTCATCCAGGAATAACAAACCTCCGTCTGCTTCGCGCAGCAACCCTTTACGTGCAGTTTGGGCACCGGTGAAAGCACCTTTAACATGGCCGAACAGAGCAGACATTGCATTATCGCCTCGTAATGTCGCACAGTTGACCTCCACTAATTCACCACTGATTTGTCCCCGCTGCTTTTTTAACTGGTAAATACGGCGGGCAAGACGGGATTTGCCCGCACCGGTGGGGCCGGTCAGCAGCATGGGAGCAATAGAACGGATGGAAACCTGTTCCACTTGTTTAATCATTTGGTTAAAAGCCGTGCTGCGGGTTTCGATGCCTCCTTTCAGATAGTTTTCACCAATCTCAGCGTCCTGTGCATAGCGTGAAGCTATTTCATCGTACTGCGACAAATCGAGATCAATAATGCGGTAAGTACCATCCGGCCCTAACGGGCTGGGCGATGTCTGCAGCAATTTACCGGGCAGGTAGTTCGCTTCCGCCAGCAGGAACAGGCAAATGCGAACCACATGGGTGCCGGTATTAATATGGGTGTAGTAATTGTATTGTTCCGGGTCGAAAGAATGCAGCTGAGCAATGTCACGCAGCTGTGCATAGACTTCGCCAAAATCCCAGGGGTTTTGATAGTCCACGCAGTAGGTGGTGATATTGGTTTGAGGCGCAAGCTCACTCATGTCGGCAATAATAAAATCCGCCAGACTCTGCTCCGCTTCATGATGCACTAAGACCAGTTCATGAACCGGGAATTCGTGGTGCATGAGGATGGACATATTCGGTCGCCAGCGGTACCAGCGTTTTTTACCCCGGCCACCGGCATAGTCTTTTTTGGAACCGAGCACGCTGAAAACGATGTTTTTCATTTTGGATAGTTTTGTATTTTTCTGGATAGGATTTTATTTTAGCAAAAGAAAAAGATTAAATCCCCTCTGCCTCCCTTTCTTCAAAGGGGTGTACCCTCCAGGTAAGGTGGCATAGTGCTTTGAAAGGCCTCTTCCTTTGCAAAAGGGGGAACGAGGAGGATTTTTTACAAAGTTGGCACACCCCTTGCACTTAAATTTTCATTATCAACAAAAACGTCCCCAAGGAGGCCGTTATGCAAACTCAATATGAAGTCATGCACGATGCACAACAGCGAGTGCCGGTGAAATCATGGACACGGGATGTGCCGTTTGATGATAACGCGCGTCAACAGCTGCGGAATATTGCACAGATGCCGTTCATTCATAAATGGGTGGCGGCGATGCCGGATGTGCATATGGGGAAGGGTGCGACGATTGGGAGTGTGATTCCAACCGTTGGTGCGGTGATCCCGGCGGCGGTGGGTGTTGATCTGGGGTGCGGGATGATGGCGGTGAAGACCAGTTTGCGTGCCGATCAGTTGCCGGATTCGTTGACGGAATTGCGCTGTGAGATTGAAAAGCGGGTGCCGCACGGAAGGGTGATGAGCCGTAAGAAGCGTGATAGCGGAAGCTGGGGTGAGCCGCCTGAAGATGTTGTGGCGGCGTGGCAGTCATTATCTGAGGGTTTTGAATACCTGACTGAGCGCCATCCGTTTTTGAAAAACACTAACAACATTAAACACCTGGGAACGCTGGGTACCGGGAACCACTTCGTGGAAATCTGCCTGGATGAGGCCGATGCGGTATGGATTATGCTGCATAGCGGATCACGTGGGGTGGGTAACCGTATTGGTACGCACTTCATCGAACAGGCGAAGAAAGATATGGAGCGCTGGTTTATCAGCCTGCCGGATAAGGATCTGGCTTATATCCCGGAAGGCAGCGATAACTTCCGTGCTTATACCGAGGCAGTGGCCTGGGCGCAGGATTTTGCACGGGTGAACCGTGAGGTGATGATGGCACGCACCATTGCAGCGCTGCGTGAAATTATGCCGGTGGCATTTGATGCGCAGTTGGAAGCAGTTAACTGTCATCATAACTACATCAGCCGTGAGAACCACTTCGGTGAGAATGTCTGGGTGACACGTAAAGGCGCGGTGCGGGCGCGGGCCGGTGATATGGGGATTATTCCCGGTAGCATGGGTGCGCGGTCATACATTGTGCGCGGACTGGGAAATGAAGACAGCTTTTGTAGCTGTAGTCATGGTGCGGGTCGTGTGATGTCGCGTACTGAAGCCAAACGTCGGGTCTCGCTGGATGAACACCTGGAAGCGGTATCCGGCGTTGAATGCCGACAGGATGCTGGTGTGATTGATGAGACGCCTGCTGCTTACAAACCGATTGAGCAGGTAATGGCGGCGCAGTCTGATTTAGTGGAGATTGTGCATACGCTGAAGCAGGTGGTTTGTGTTAAGGGGTGAATGTATTACCCCGCTTTAGTCAAAGGAAGCGGGCTATCCATGGGGTAGCCTGCGGATAGCAGTAACGAGATGACCTATGGGAAAGAAGAAAAAATCATCGCGCCTGATAAACAAAGGCGCTGTTGAAACCGATAGCATGGCGGGAAAGAAAATTAAGGCCAATATATCTGCGTGGTCTGAAAAAAGCCGTCGTTCTTATGGGTGTTTTGAAGGCTATACCTATGAGGATAAAACCTACAAATGTCGCAAGTGCGGTGCAGCAGAGGTGTATACCGCGCAAGAACAAAAACATGCACTGGAAGTTGAAAAACGTTATCTGTGGCAGGCAAGAGTACTTTGCCGTAGTTGTTTTCCGCTATGGAATCAGCTTAAAGGTGAGATGAAGCAATTTGAAGCACGCTGGGAAACAGAGAAAGAGGCGTTAAGCAATGATCTGGATTTTATGACTGCGTGGTTATCCGTTTTTCGTGAGTATCGTAGCTACGATATTGGGCGCTCTAACTGGGCAATGATGCGCATGTTGGAGAAGAAGATTGAGTTGTCAGGAAATATTCAGGAATGATTTCAGATTGAGCTGAGTATGAATTATCGTAAATTGCTGCAGAAGCGTGGTTTTGGTTTCCGTTGAATTTTTTTCAATGGAGATCAATATGTCTGGTGTTTATCGCGCTGTACGAACAACAAATGAAAAAACTCAATATTACGCCTGTACTGACAATGAAATAATGGTGACTGTTCAGATACGTAGTAAACGGCATGCGAAAGTATTGCCGGGTTTATATGATGATTTGATGCGTTATCCGATGAGAAACTGGAAGCGTCATCGCAAAACACAATGGAAAATAAAATAACAAGGAGAATGCATGACTTATATCATGGTAGATGTTGAAGCTGATGGCCCGATTCCGGGTGATTATTCAATGGTGAGTTTTGGCGCGGTGATTGTTGAGGACGGGCTGGAACGGAGCTTTTACGGGCAGCTAAAACCGGTGTCTGAACAATGGGTGCCGGAAGCGCTGGCGGTTAGCGGACATTCACGGGAAGAAACGCTGAAGTTTGACGATCCGGCTGAAGTGATGCAGCGGTTTGCGGATTGGCTGAAAGCTGAGGTTAAAGGCAGGCCGATGTTTGTTTCGGATAACAATGGCTTCGACTGGCAGTTTATTAACTGGTACTTCCACCACTTTCTGGGGCGGAATCCATTTGGGCATAGCTCGACAAATCTGGGGTCGCTTTATAAGGGCTTGGTGAAGGATATGCGGAAGAATTTTAAGCATTTACGGAAGACTAAGCATACGCATCATCCGGTTGATGATGCTCGGGGGAATGCTGAGGCTATGTTAGTGATTTTAGAAATGATTGAAAAATAAAATTAGCACTCTTATATCAAATTATTCAATAAAACCAGGAAACCTGTAAGTGATAGTTAGTAATTTTGATTTGGCGACAATTGAGTCTATTTCTCAAGTGTTAGGAGATACCTCAGAAGGATTAACAGGCTCAAAAATCACAAAATTTTTGGGTGAATGTAAAATTGTGGATCCTGGTCCAAACTCCACAAAGTGGAAGAGATTAGATGAGGCCTTGAAGCTTGCGCAAAATTCAGATTATTGCGCCAATAATGTTGTAAGGTTTATTAGTCATGTAATGCGCCCATCAAGGCACTTAAACAATCAAGCTTGGTTCGAGGATACTAGATACCAGTTAAACAAAGCGCTGTTATTTGAAGGCTTAAAAATCACAGAATCTGGGCAAATAGAAAAATGTGTAAAAGCGAACACCATAACTGAAGCTGATGCCAGAGTGCAAAGCTTGAAGCAAAATTTAGTTGCACGCAAAGTCCATCCAGACGTAATGTACTTTTGCAAGGCAGAGCTGGTAGTTGATAATTATTTCCATGCTGTATTTGAAGCAACCAAAAGTATAGCTGAGAAAATACGCATAAAAACTGGCTTGACTACCGATGGTGCGGCTTTAGTTGATGAAGCTTTTTCTTTCAAAAACAAGGTGCCTCACTTAGCACTTAGTTCATTGATCACGGAAAGTGAGCAAAGCGAACAAAAAGGGTTTTCAAATTTGCT
>JBMZDK010000278.1:0-5446 GCA_049614265.1 Thiolinea sp. | reverse complement strand
CGTTTTCGGATTGCGGAGAATCTGGGTGACAACAAGTGTCTGGTGATGCGCAATCATGGCTTCTTAACTGTGGGCGCAACAGCTGGCGAAGCCTATATGAATATGTATTACCTGATTCGCCTGTGCGAGGTGGCGGTACAGCTGGCGGGCAGTAAGTTTGAGCTGGATGCAGCCTCTGAGGAATTGTGGAAACTGTCCTGTAAGCAGTATGAGGCGTTTTCACCGGGCAAGTATGAATGGCCTGCATTGTTGCGGCGCTGTGATCGGGCTGATCCTTCGTATAAAAACTGATGGGGCGGTAGACCCGAGATACTACGCTCCGGCCAGCAACGAAATGGCAATTAAGGCCATGGTTAAGCCTACGCAAAATTCCAGCACCCGCCATGCGCCTGGTTTCTTAAACAGTGGCGCTAAAAACCTGGCGCCATAGCCTAAGGCAAAGAAAAATACAAAGGAGGCTGTCATTGCGCCCAGTGCAAAAGCCAGCTGATTTGGTTGATACTGGGTTGATACTGAACCGAGCAGCACAACTGTATCCAGGTAAACATGTGGATTTAGCCAGGTAAAAGCGAGGCACATCGCAATCGTCTTCGCCAGAGAACCTTTCGACTCACCTTCAGCAGTCAGTGCATGATTTGTAGTAAAGGCTGATTTAAAGCTCAAAAAAGCATAAGCACTAAGAAACAGCGCACCACCATAGCGCGCCAGCATCTCAACTTCCGGGAATTGTTTAACGATCACACCAAACCCGGCAACCCCCAGACTAATCAGAATCGCATCGGATAATGCACACACCGCACAAACAATAAAGACGTAGTGATTCTTTAGCCCCTGTTTCAACACAAAAGCATTCTGCGAACCAATCGCCAGGATGAGAGATAAGCCTAAAGAAAAGCCAGCCAGGTAAGTGAGCACAATGAATATTTTTCCGTCTGAAAAATGACAAGGCAGTGTACCTGTTAAAATCAGATTATCCTATTCCGATACATCAGTTTATATTAGGCACCATAGCTCTTTCTCTTCCACACTCTTATGCACATCGAATATTATGAAAATCGAATCCCTCTCCACCCAAGTCATCAATCTGCCACTCGCCAGACCCATCAAAACCGCCATCCACGATATGCGCTCAGTCGGCTGCGTCTTAGTCAGGATCAAAGCCGATGGTATAGAGGGGCAAGGATACTGCTTTACGCTCAATGGCACGCGCATTAAAGCCTTCGATGAGATTATTAAAAGCTACGAACCGCTGGTTGTCGGGCAGCCGCTGCACCGGATTGAGGGGATTTGGGACAATATCTGGCAATCAGTAAACGCCATGGGCCAGCAGGGTATGACCATTGGTGCACTGGCGGCAGTGGATATGGCGCTGTGGGATGCTTATGGCAAAGCATTGAACCAACCCTTGCACCATTTGTTCGGTAGTTGCCGGGATCGCATCCCCACTTATGCCAGCGGTGGTTTGTGGTTATCGCAAAGCATTGATGAATTGATTGACGAGGCTTATGCATTTATCGAACAGGGTTTTACCCGTATGAAAATTCGCGTTGGCCAACCCAGTCTGCTGACCGATGTGGAGCGGGTCAAAGCGGTACGTGAAGCTATTGGCCCCGATATTGATTTATTGGCCGATGTGAATCAGGGCATGAATGTAAAACAGGCTTTGCGCCTTGCCCGCGAGCTGGAAGTTTATGAAATTGGCTGGCTGGAGGAACCGGTGGCCGCGCATAATTTAACGGGCCATGCCGAAATCCGGGAAAGTGTTGAAGTACCAATTGCCTCGGGGGAAACAGGGTATACGCGCTATGACATGCTCAGGATGATTCAGGCAAAAGCCTGCGATATTTTGATGCCGGATTTACAGCGTATGGGCGGGCTGACTGAGATGCGCAAAGTGGCAGCACTGGCAGCGAGTTATAATATGCCGGTTTCCACACACATATTTACGGAGCAGAGCCTGTGTATTGCTGGCTCTGCCCCGAATTGTATCTCGGTGGAACACATGCCGTGGTTTGAAAGCTTGTTTCAGGAACAGATGGAGATTGTTGATGGCGAACTGATAATTCCTGAACGGCCCGGCACGGGATTCACCTTCCGGCCTTCGCTTTAGATAAACGCCGGTCGCCCACCAAAATTCCCCAGATTAGGTAACGCTGTCTGTAGCTCAGTTTCATTCAAGCCAAACCAGCTCCCTAATGGGGCGGCAAACTGTTCAACTGAAGTGGTTGGAATCAGGCGACCGCCACCAGCATCCTGTGCATGATTGAAGTCGGCCACCGGAACATCACCATAAATATTACGTCCTTTTACGGCACCACCCACCACAAAGTGATGGGCACCCCAGCCATGATCAGTACCATCACCATTAATCGCCAACGTGCGGCCAAAGTCAGACGCAGTGAAGAGTGTCACATTATTACTCAAACCCAGCTCATTCATTGCCATATAAAAAGCCGTTAACGCACTATCCAGCTGTCCATGCAATCTTGGCAACGCAGAAGCCTGTTGATCATGGGTATCATACCCCCCCATACCCACGATAAATACCTGACGGTTTACAGACAAACTATCTCTCATAGCAATCGTGCGGGCCACCGCCTTTAGCTGCGAACTTAATTCGCCGTTGGGGAACGTTGTATTTAATGCTGCTGCACTATTTAAAGCCTGATTGTATTTTTGATTCGTGTCATAGGCCGCACGCATCAAATTGGCCATATCCTGACGAATCAGGTGATCACTGGAGAAACCTGCCGAGCGAAAATGTGCCTGCAACAGTGCTTCATGTCGGCTGCTGTACGCACTTTCTGTAGCCCGGATTTGCTGAGCTCCCTCTCTTCCTATCTGATAAGGTGCCGTTCTCTGCCCAGTCAAAAACAAGTCATTACCACCCGAAGTGATCGCCGAAAACTCCGGTTGAGAATTATTACTGCGGACAGCATCAACAAAAGCCCCGCCCCAGCCCTGCTGCGCCCCTTCCGGCGAACTGGACATCCAGACAGCCTGCTGATCATTGTGGGAGAACAAACGCGGCGGTAAGGCCACACTTTCCAACTCAAATTCAGACCGGTTCGTTGCCTGCAGCAGTGGCCCGACATTTCCGACAATGGCGGCGTTACCCTGATTGAACAATGCCTGTAAACCCGTCATTTCCGGTGGCAAAGCAAACTGGCGGCCACCAAACTTCCCACCATTATCAGGGGTCAGTGGCAGCAATTTTCCACGATCACGTCGTCCGGCATATTGTGTCAGCAGCGACTGCCGAATCCTGGCATAGCGACCATACGATGCTGCATCGTAGGGAATCAGCGTGTCGTGGTTATCATTCCCACCGAGTAAAAACACACAGACCAGCGCCTTATAACCCGCAGTATCAGCAGCCTGCGCATTAAAACCAGACAAAGCTGCAGCCATGCCCCCCAGAGAGGAAGCAGATAAAGCACCAGCGGAAGTTTTCAGAAATTTTCTACGATTCATGTCAGTGCTCCTTATTGCTGTACCAGGTATTCAGGGGAAGTCATCACCATCAATACAGCCTGCTGTACACGCTGCATTGCACCATCCCGCCCTTCTTCAATCTCATCTAACGGGATTTCACTAATTGCAGCCATAATTCGCTGCCGGGTTTCATCAGTCAGGCTGCCATAGGTCAGCAATAAATCCAGTCGCCTTATCAAAGCAGCCGGATTAGCTGCTAATTGATACTCTCTGCTGTAGTCCGGAGAAAAACTGCTACGCACATCAGCCATTGAAATGGCATCAAGATCCAGCTCACTTTCTTCCAGCCATTCAATAATCGCTTCAGTATCCAGATAACGCAGTTCATCACTCACCAATGTGTTTAAAAAATTAGCGTAGCCTGTAATGCTGCTGGCATTGGTGATTTGCAACTCAGGCATTGTCATCCCTGCCTTTCCGGTCAGCGTTCCCGCAGCGACATAACCGGGACGGTAGAAATTAAACACAGAGGGTGAACCATAAGCCTGCTGATTTAGCACTTCCGGCGAAATACTCTCCGAAAATTGTTCCCAGAACTCCGGCCTGACTTCCCGAATATTAAAGGCCCGCGCCCAGTTAGTTATCCTGATAACCGGCTCACGCACTTTGCCAAAACTGATACTGTAGCTCTGGCGGCGCGCTTCTTTATCCATCAAAATCGCCGCCAATGTCGCTTTCAGATCACCCCGGCGGTTGTCACCAATGCTGACACTATTCGGCAGTACATAGGTACCGTTTTCAAATGCTGTAGCCACCCGCTCAATATAGGCTGGCGATGGATGGCTGGTAACAAAGCGCTGGATTAGTTGACGGCTAATAAAAGGCGCAACATTCGGATGATTAAAAATATGGTCAAGTGCCATACTGATACTTTGTCTGCCACCGGTATTCGCCGGAATAGTCAAACCAAGAAACGACTTCTCCCGTGGCGAATGCTCTTGCGCCATCATTATCATTGGCGCAGACCAAACTAAATTCAGCTGTTGCTCTTCCTCTTCTTCAAACAATGCTTCATCAAAACTCAGACCGGTGAACACCCGAGCCAGCCCTGTAATGTCCTTGTTTGTATAAAGTTCCAGTGGCTGACCAGATGCGTTCAGAACCGGCGTACCGTTCTTATTCAGCTGCACCAGACCCACAGTAAATAGCTGCAAAATTTCACGGGCATAATTTTCATCAGGCATCCGGCCGGTAACCGGATCTCCCTTCTCATTTCCCAGGTATGTCAGGTAATGCCCCATTGCAGGTGAGTACGTCACCGCTTCCAGCAACTCCCGGTAATTACCAAAAGCATGTTCAGTGAGTTGATCCTGAAAATAAATCATCGCATTGGGATTATCAGCAAGCTCCTCACCACCAAAATTTGAAACCACCAATAATTGTGACAAGGCATACACCATCCGTTGCCGCAGCTGATCCGGTGCACTGATAGCATTCACCCAGAAAACACTGGCCGGTGAAGAAAGAACCTGCTGAGACAGTATCAACTCATCTTCCTCACCCACTTCGTCATCCAGCACAGGCGGATACTGCTGCATATAACGTTCAAAGACCGGGAGATGATAAGTTGGCGTGAGATTAAACTGCGCAACTAACCAGTCAGCAGCAGAAGTCAGATCGTCATTGCGAATGTCAGCAGGTGTAGCGCCAAACGTCGCCTGCATCAGAAAACGGATTTTTGCAGCATCAGAAGCCAATAAACTATCACTGCTTGTCTGAGCACCATTATTGCCAGCAACACCGCTATTATTAGTGTCAGTCGTATTAACAGAACCATTAATATCGCTGTTACCAGAGCCTGTAACTGACGTCGAAACACTATCAGTGCCCCCGGCACCACCCTGCTCATCAGCAGAACTGCTACCACATGCAGTTAGCGTGACACCAAACAATAAAGCAATGACGGAAGACGGAATTTTTATTGTCATTTCATAACACCTCTCTAAAAAAA
>JBMZDK010000277.1:0-5481 GCA_049614265.1 Thiolinea sp. | reverse complement strand
GATCAGTTACCGCCCATTCGACGTGACCTGATTAAGCGTGAAAAATACCTGGTGCCAAATTCTATTGTGGTGACGCGTGGCTGCCCTTACCACTGCAGCTTTTGTTATAAGGATGCCTTTTTTCAGGGTGGTAAATCGTTCTACACGCAGCGGGTGGATGATGCTCTGGCTGAGATTGAACGCCTGCCGGGGCGACACTTGTATTTCCTTGATGATCATCTGCTGGGTGATCCGCGTTTCGCGCGTGATTTGTTTGCCGGTATGCGCGGAATGCGGCGTTTGTTTCAGGGCGCATCAACGGTGAATGCCATTCTCAAAGGTGACCTGATTGAGCAGGCCGCTGAGGCCGGTATGCGTAGTGTGTTTATCGGTTTTGAGTCGCTGAGTGAGGGCAGTCTGGCATTCTCAAATAAAAAGCAGAATCTGGGGAGGGATTATGATGCCGCAATCCGGCGACTGGATGATTTAGGGGTCAAAATCAATGGCAGCTTTGTATTTGGCCTCGATGGTGACGGGCCGGATGTGTTTCAACGCACCGTAGACTGGGCTGTCTCACGCGGTATTACTACTGCCACTTTTCATATCGCCACCCCATACCCCGGTACGGAATATTACCGCCAGATGCAGCAGGCCGGACGTTTGCTCACCGATAACTGGGATTTGTATGACACCCGCCAGGTGGTATTTGAACCGGAAGGCATGAGCCGCGAACAGCTGAAGCAGGGTTATGATCAGGCTTATCAGGATTTTTACAGCTGGCGTAATATTTACACCGCCAGCCAGCAACATCAGGACTGGAACCAGCGTTTGCGTCACGCGGCGTATAGTGTGGGCTGGAAGAAAATGGAACCGCTGTGGAACTGGGCAATTCAGTCCGGTTTACTGACACAAATGCGGCGTGGGCTGGAGATGACTTTGGATGGGCGTACACGGTCAACAACAGCAGGGGAGGGCGCGCATGCGTTGGAAAACAGCCTTTGATATCAGCGCGGCAGTGATTGGTCTGTTGGTGCTTAGCCCTTTGTTATTGCTGATTATACTGCTGATTCTATGTGCTGATGGCCGACCAGTATTGTTCCACCAGCCACGTTTAGGTCAGGGAAAACAGCTCTTTTCAGTCTGTAAGTTCCGTACTATGCACGCTGGACGGGTGACTGTTAGCGGCAAACTCCTGCGCCAAACCGGACTGGATGAACTGGCGCAGATACTGAATATACTGCGTGGTGAAATGAGCGTGGTTGGCCCGCGCCCGTTGACGCAGGAAGATGTGCAACGTCTGGGCTGGGATGATACCTACCATGCGAGTCGCTGGCAGCTGAAACCGGGGATTACCGGGCTGGCGCAGCTGTATGGTGGCCGTGGAGCGAGGGTGTCGTGGCATATGGATCAGCTTTATTTACAGCGGGTTTCGTTGTGGCTGGATGTGCGGATTGTGTTGCTGTCGTTTTTGGTGAATTTGCTGGGGAAACGGCGGGTTCGGGGGTGGTTGTGGGGTAGGTGAGTGTGTTGTATCTCCCGGCTCCTGGTTTGATAATCAAACCACCCCTTTCTCCCGCAAAGTAGCAATGTCAGCCTCACTATACCCAAACTCCTGCAAGACACTCGCCGTATCTTCACCATGCGTAGCACACCGGACATCCAGATCCGGCCCATGTTCGGCGTAACGAAATGCGGCAATAGGAGAAATCACCTCTGAACCAGGTGTACGTTTGAATTGATTGCCGGACTCACGTCGTGGCTGGTCTTTTAGCATTACCTCATCAAGCTCACGTACCCGGCTGGCGGGAACATCATGCCGGTTCAGAAATTCTTCCCAATATTCAGCCGACTCACTGGCCAGTCGTTGGCAAAGCGAGTTGAGCAGGGCTTTCCCGTTATCAGCCATCCACGCATAGTTCAGCGGTTCAGGTATTGCAATGGATGTTGCCAGCTCCAGAGCATCGAATAACTTTTCATTTTGTCGCAGCGTAAAGGCACCCAGCTGTATATGGCCCGTTTTGCAGGGAAGCATGGAATATCCGGGCAGGGTTTTACGCACGTTGCCAGCTTTGGCGGGCGGTTTGCCGGTGTGGATGGCGCTGGCTACCTGGGGTGACATCATCATCAGGCAGGCATCGATCATATTGACTTCGATATGCTGCCCCTTGCCGGTCTGGCTGCGCTGGAAGAGGGCGGATGCGATGGCAAATGCTGCCTGTGCTCCGGTGCCGTAGTCAATGAGTGGCGCATTGATGCGTAATATGTCCTGATCCTCTTCCCCGGTGTTCGCCATTAGCCCGGCGAATGCCTGTACCACCGGATCAAAGGCTGGCCTCCCCTCAAACTCATTGTTTTCGCCTTTACCATAAGCCGTCATCTGGCAATAAATGATGCGTGGGTTCAGCTGCATCACTTCATCCGGGGATAAACCATAGCGAACCAGGCCATCACTGTAATTCTCAACGATCACATCTGCTTCCGGGATCATTTTGTGAATAATTTCCTGGCCTTCCGGTGTATCGAGATTCAGCGTAATAGCCTTTTTACCCTGATTATTAACCTGAAAATCCAGTCCAAGGCCTTGTTTATTGAGTTCCGGGTTTGCGCCCCAGCTACGCATCATATCCGGAGTGTGCGGTGGCTCTATTTTGATAATTTCAGCACCCAATACACCCAGCTGGAAAGTAGCAAATGGCCCGGCGAAGACATGGGTGAAATCCAGCACCCGAATATTTTGAAATGGACGCATGATAGTTGCCTGTGTTGTTGAAGCCCTTCCGGTTATGGTATGGGCTTTATATATTTAACGGAAGATAGCCTGAAGCCGGTTTTCCTTATCGTTGGTATCAGTTGCTATCACCTGCTCCCCTTCGAATATGGCACTAAATAGCCTTTACCGCGCACAGTTTTTAAATATTGCCCGGCACTATCACCTAGTTTCTTCCGAATATAAGAAACGGTGATATCAATAAAACGGCTTTGGCCGTCGTATTCCAGATTGCGCAGTTGCTTGAATAACTCATCGCGACTAATGATTTTCCCCGCATTTTCAGCCAGGTATAACATCACATCAAATTCCGGGGTAGTGAAGTCCAGTTCTTGCGTTTTTAGCGTGATGGTACGGGTATGTGAGTTGATCACCAAGTCACCAATCGTCAAGCGACCATTTGAGACGCTGCCGTTTTCTACGGTTGTTATGTTTGTAGTTTTGGATGCGGAAAGGGGCTTTTCGCTGCGCCGGAATAAGGCCCGGATCCGTGCCAGTAAGATACGTGGTTCGACGGGTTTGCGGACAAAGTCATCAGCACCAATTTCCAGCCCGAGAATCTGGTCAACATCATCATCGGAAGCAGTCAGCATTAAGATTGGTTTATCAAAATTGAAGCGTGCTTCCCGGCAAATACTAATGCCGTCTTTACCCGGTAGCATTAAATCCAGAATCACTAAGTCCGGTTGCCAGGTGTTAATGTGTTCTACCGCCATGGCTCCGTCGTGTTCTGTTGCAACCAGAAACTGCTTGGCTTCCAGGTATTCACGGATCAGTTCTGCCAGTTGAATATCGTCTTCAATGATCAGGATACGGTCTGGTTCAGGCATTTATTCTTCATCCCCATTATCATTTTCCCCGGAGTCGTCTTCACCGCTTTCGTCTTCCTCCTCCATTTCATTTTCGTGATCTTCGGCGTTTTCTGGTTCTTCTTCGCCCTCAGGATCATCTCCATCATTTTCTTCCATCTCGCCATCGTCTTCATCATGAATTTCTTCTTCAGTTTCGTCATTGTCATCATGATCTTCTTCGTCTTCTATATCCTCATCTTCCATGTCATCATCAATTTCATCTTCTTCCCGCTGTTCCTCTTCGTTGAACTCGTCGTCACTTTCCTCATTCTCTTCTTCGTCTTCTGATAGCCTTATCAAGGCATGTAATAAGTGTGATTCCAGTTCCTCACCGGTTTCGAATTGATAGTTATCCTTTTCTGTAGCGTTGCCGGTAAAGTGAGTCAAAATGTCAATGACCTGACTGTTATTCCCATCATTAGCCAATAGACCGGACGGCGATAAAAAACAGGCTAACAGGAACAAAGGTGTCCGGATATGTCGAAAGTTGCCCGGTAAAAAAGGAGACTTCCGGGCTTTGTTATCGTTTTGTTCTGTTTTTGTCTTCATCATGTATCTCGTGCTTCAATAGTAGCGGATTGCGGGAAAAATACACTAAATCGTGCGCCGCCTAAGGTACTGTCTGTAATCTCGATCTGTGCCCCAAGCAAGCTGGTAATACGCGCAACGATAGCCAGACCCAACCCATAACCAGGCTTCTTTTTATTGCGGCTTTCATCCAGCTGATAAAACGGGGTAAATATCTTCTGACGCTCTGTGGGTGGAATGCCCTGACCATTATCATCAACATGCAATACGGTTGTTTTATCCTGCTGCTGATAACTGACGTGGACACTGCCAGCGCCATATTTACAGGCATTATTGAGTAAATTAGCCAGTAAACGTTCAATTGAAGCCAGATGAGCGTTAATGTTTTTGTTTGTCCTGACATGCAGTTGAATTGTGGTATCAGGGTAAAGCTCCTGTGTTTGCTTAACCACCCGCTTAATCAGGTCGCTGATATTTATCCTTTCAGCGGGCAGGTCAGGCAACTGCGTTAACTTATGATGTTCAAGTGTCTCATCAATCAGCTGTTCAAGTTCTGTCAGGTCATTGCGAATGGCATTTGTTTTGTCTGTGATGGCATTATTGTCCTGCAGCGCATCATCCAACAGGCCAAGCCGGAACCGGATTCTTGCCAGTGGGGTGCGTAACTCATGTGAGACTGCCTGAGTGATATCACGCTGGCTTTGCAGCAGCGTTTCAATGCGGGTGGCCATGCCATTAATCTTTGTGCCCAGGTTTGCTATTGCATCCTGTCCTCCGGTTTTTACACGTGCTTGTAAGTTACCTCGTCCGAAGGTACTAACCATGTCGGATATTTGTGTTAAGCGCGTTTCGAGGCGTGAGACCAGCCAGTAGCTGACCGCGATAACCACCAGACCGGTAATTGCCAACATACCAAGTACAATGCTCAGCGGCAGGTCATCAAATTGTGGCACAGGCCCCAGCGCGACGGCTTTATCACTGTTAGGCACCGGTGCGTATACGGTGAAATTATTATTCTGCTCACTGTCATAGCTGACTACCACAGAACCCCTTTTTAGCCGGGAAAGCTGTTGGGCATCGACGGCTAGACCGAGTTGGTCAACGGTTGGTAAATTTACAGGGAATACGCTGTATTTCTGTAACTGTGGTGGTGTTGCATCCTTATTCCGGCTCAGCATAGAGACTAATAGCACTGCCTGCGCACGAAACTGTTGTTCCGAAACCTGATTGAGTCGCACTTCCACCAGCGATTGTTCGCCGACTGCTAACAGCCAGGCAATTTGACTCTGCAGGCGGGAGATCTGATTGGTTTTTTTCGGTACGGGTGGGCGGGCCCCGGCCGATTTGATGCCTTTA
>JBMZDK010000276.1:0-5499 GCA_049614265.1 Thiolinea sp. | reverse complement strand
GTCCTCCTGTTTCGGGTTTGATCACAAAGGAGGGAGTGCAGTTCAAATCACTCCTCAAAAAATAGGATGCCGAAGTGCCTTTTAAGACCTTCAGCAACCATCCCAGCGCCGCATCACTACGATGCAGGGTGATCG
The DNA here is from genome assembly GCA_049614265.1 of Thiolinea sp. Lineage (GTDB taxonomy): Bacteria > Pseudomonadota > Gammaproteobacteria > Thiotrichales > Thiotrichaceae > Thiolinea. The sequence goes on along the minus strand of JBMZDK010000276.1, from coordinate 5,364 downwards.
TTTTGAGTAAAGTGCTTCAGTATTAAAAGCCACACCTCTGACCAATCCAGTAATGCCAGTTCTCCGATCATACCCAAAAGGCATATTCCTCCAGTAATAGATTTTTCCGTCTATCCCTAATGGCAGAGTTTCATATAGGTGAAAAAGATTGCCTAAAGGAAATATTTTTGACAGCATCTGGGCAGCCCGAACCAGGAATAATAATAGATGTCTGTTTGTGTGCAGATTGACAGATGGTTCTCCTGAATAAGTCCGAAGATTTATTCGTTAAATTCTGGTCTGCAGAGCGGACTGGGTCGCTCTCAAATATTTATAGTTTTCAGAGGAATAGTTTTATGTCTTCAATCAGTGCATTGCAGGAGCAGCGCCAGGCATCTATCGATAAAACCCGTAATGGCCCGCCAGCGCGCACCATTAATCCGTTTTTTGGTGTTGGCCCGATCACCGACATGACCAAGGATGAGATTGATGCACGTCAGTTACGGCTGGAGTTCGATAACTGGGTGGAGGCGAATTATCCCAAGCTGGATGACAAGGGCAATAAGGTTGGTAATTTCACGACGGCTGAATTTGGCCGTGGTATGCACCGTGGCTATCCGGCGGATAAAGTGCTGGTTGACATGATGCGTGAAATCCACCGCTATTTCGGCTTCCCGAACAAGAACAAAATGGCTGTTGGTCTGGGTGGTGGTCACAGTGGTTTTACCGTTTGTGCACAGCATTTGGTAAATGCTAACGCTGATCAGCAGGTGTTTGTTGATACTCCACGTACAGAAAGTGAAGCTGCACAGGCCGGTGGTTTCTTCCGTCAGTCCTGGGGTGCGCAGCTGCTGGAAATGCATCGTTACGCGAAAGCCGGTGATGAAAGCCGTATCCACTTCAGTGAAAACGAAGGTCATATCCCGGCGCCTGCTGAGCTGGAAGCGATGGGGATTAGCCTGTTTTTTGGTGTGGGCCACGAAACTACCGGTGCGACGACCTATACCGAAGAAGACATTGCCAATCTGCTGGCATGGATTGATGCCGATCCGGCGAATCGTCACGCAGTTATTGATGGCACTTCTATGCTGGGTGCGATGCCATGGCAACAGGAGACGGTAGCCAAAGTATTAGATAAGTGCTGTCTGTTTACGCCATTCCAGAAAGCCATTGGTGGTATTTCCGGTTATTTCATTGCCTCGCTGACGCCGCAGGCTATTGAGCTGATCGACAACAATATGAAAGACCCGTCATGGGCGATTCCGCGTCAGCTGAAGATCGCGGTTCCAACAGATGCCAAGCGTCCGTTATCCAGCGAAATCACCACATCACTTGGCCCGATTTACAATCCTGAAACCGACGCGATGCAGGGCGGTATTATCAATACCTTCAGCACGCTGGCCTTTGCGGAAACCACATTTGGTCTGCTGCGTGTAGAGAAAAATATTGGTGGCGTTGAGGAAGTGAATAAACGTTCTGCCCTGAACCGGCAGACAGTGAATGACCAGGTTGAAGCCAGCGAACTGCTGGAATTGGGTGTGGCAGACAGCACCAGCCGTGGTGCGGCGGTCACCTTGCTGAAGGTGAATGATCCGGACATTACTGATGCGGCTGTTCATGCTGAAATCATTGCCAAGTCTAAGCAGATTCTGGGTTATGAAGGTTTGACGCATCCAAATGGCGAATATGAGCCGGGTCTGGATGTGGCGCGTTATGTGAATGCTTTCCCCGGAACGCCGGGTGATTACCGTGCCTGGATTGGCGGTGTGCGCCCACAGAGTGATATTGTCGCGCTGCTGGCGAATCTGGAATACGCTTATCACCGGGCTAAAATTGTCAGACTGGAAGAAATGCTGGCTGAGCAGGGTGTAAGTTTCGAAGCTGCAGAAAATGCCGGTAATGGCCCACAACGCCAGGATGATCCGGATCGTGCCTATAAGGTGCTGGTTGCTGATCTGGTCGGCCTGAAGTTTGATGCGGATGGCAATCCGGATCACAGCGAAGTGCGTGCACATGTACAAAGCAAAGGCGGCGTCTTCCATGAAAGTGCTATGAGCGCCGGACAGGAATTGGAAAGTGGCAAGATTCACTTCTTCTATGAGCCTAACCTGAGCCGTGAAGATGAGCTGCTGGAACACACCGCAGGTGGCCAGTATGACGCAACGATTGTTGCGGCGACCTTCCTGCCTGCGGCATCGAAGTTCGACCTCGGTGGTGTACGTATTGGTGCCGGTACCGGCAATATGGGTAGCAGCAGCTGGGGTGGTGGTAATGGTGATGGTGGTGTTGCGCCACTGATGAATACACCGAGCTTTAACTCACGTGCGACGGCACAAATGGCAATGAAGGCGCTGTTAAAAGTAATGCCGGACTTACCGGTGCAGGTGATGCATGATCGTGTGGTTGAGGGTGGTTTTGATACCGGTAAGAACCTGTGTGAGTACCCGACTGAGAAGCTGGAAGGCAAGCGTGTTGCGGTTATTGGCTACGGAAATATTGGCCGTGAATTTGCCAAGCTGGCGCAGGCGTTTGGCATGAAGGTCAGCGTTTATGCACGTCCGCAACACCAGCAATGGATTGAATCCGAAGGCTTTACCTACGCAGCGACACCGGTTGAAGCCGCGCAGGGAGCGGATGTGATCAGCCCGCATACCGGACTGGGTGCAGTGAAAGATGGCGTATTTGCTAATGCCAATCTGGTGAATGGTGAAGTGTTGAGCGCGCTGAATGATGGTGCCGTGGTGGTGAACTATGACCGGGGTGAAATCATTGAGCCGGATGCACTGGACACTGCATTAGCCAGTGGCAAGGTACGCTACGCTTGTATTGATGCCGATTTGTTTGTTAATCCGGAAAGCGGTGAGTTGTCCGGCCCGATGGTTCCCTACCGTGAAATCGAACAGCGTCACCGTGGCAAGATGGAGTTACTGCCACACGCTGCAGCGGACACTGAACACGTGTCCCGTGTTGAAGGCGCGAAGCAGGCAGTGGATCAGATTTTTGATGTGATCCAGTATAAATCCGTTACCAACCTGAAAGGCGATTTGCCGGAAGGTTATACCGCTGCGGGTGCGAAGACCGTGAACGGTGTGGGTAAGGTGACCTGTAAAGACCTGTCGACAATGGCGGATTGTGATCAGATGCTGGCGGAAATGCGCGCGGCGGCTGAAGAAATGGCCGCATTCTGGGGTGCTGTGGAAGCCACTAAAGATCCGGTACGCCGTCAGGAGTTGATTGAACGCCATGGCGCGGGAATGGTGAAAAGCAGTAACTGTTATGCCCGGAATATGGAAGCCTCCGGTGCTAAAGGGCCGTTTGCTTAAGGTTCTGTCATTTTTGCTGACCGGTAGTAGCGATTTAAAGCTGCTACCGGTTTCTGATCCCCGATGAATATCCGCCAGCTTGAAGCTTTTCGCGCTACCATGCGCGCCGGTTCAGTGACTGCTGCGGCAGAGATGCTGCATATTTCACAGCCCAGCGTCAGTCGTTTATTGGCAGATTTACAGCATAAGCTTGGGTTTGAATTATTCATCCGCTCCGGTCGCGGCCTGGTGGCTACAGTAGAAGCAAGGCGCTTTTACCAGGGCGTGGAAAGCCTGTTTATGGGCACTGACCGCCTGCAGGAACTGGCAGATACCATTCGCAGTACGGCGGGTGATGTTGTCTCACTCGGCGCTATCCAGTCTGTCTCAAATATCGCGCTGCCCCGGGCGGTGAGCCAGCTGTATCATGAACGTCCTGATGTACGCATCATGGTCTATGTGCGTAATACCCCCGCAATTATTGATGCTGTCCAGATGCAGCAGTTTGATCTGGGAATCGTTGGGCGGGCGCCACCGTACGAAGGTGTCGAAACCCTGTTTGAAACCGTATTGCCCTATGTTTGTCTTATGCCGGAGACACATCACCTGGCAGATAATGCAGAGATTGACCTGGAAGCACTGGCTGATAGCGAACAGTTCGTGACCTTTGGTGGTGCTTATCCGGATGAAATGCTGGATATTGACCATGATTTATCACAGCGTTTGTTGAGCCATTCACGCTTATCCGCAGCGAATATGCCAATGGCAGCAGCTCTGGCCCGGGAAGCCGGTGTATTGGCAATTGTCGATCAGCTATCTGCTGAAGCAGCGCTGCAAAATGGTGGTATGGTGGCGTGCAAACTGAAGCAGCAGCTGCATTATCACCTGGCTATTGTGACCCGTGGGCTGGATACCCTGACTGCTGAAGCGCGCCAGCTGGTCAATTTGCTAAAGACAAACCTGACTGCTGAAATCAAATAACCTGTGCCTGTTGAATGTCAATGCAAATGTCACGTCAGGAACGTGAGCGAAGCCCCATCATGCCCTGAAACAGCACTGCTGATAGTACCAGGGCGCCTCCCAACAGCGTATTGGTTGCCGGTGTTTCATTCACAAATACCCAGACCCAGAATGGTGCCAGCGCGGTTTCTCCTAATGCGAGTAAAGGCACTTGCGCAGCCGGAACTGAGCGCGTTCCCAGGGTAATCAGGATAAAGCCCAGGCCGACCTGGATACTGCCCAGTGCAATCGCCAGTAATAAATCATGCCCTGAAATAGCGAAGGTCGGCATAAACGGTATGCACATCAGCGCTGCAGTAACACCGGCCAGTGACACTGCGGCCAGTGTGTCGCGCTGCGGGCCGATTTTGCGCAGAGTCACAACCATGACGGCAAATGAAAGCACAGCCAGCAATGCATAGATAATGCCTTTAATATCGCTGCTGCCAATACCACCGGACACCATGATAATAACGCCCGCAATGGCTGCCAGCATCGCCAGGAATGTTGTCCAGGAAATCCGTTCGCTTAATACCAGCCAGCCAAGAATCGCCGCCAGAAACGGGCCTGTGCTCAGTACCAGCACAGTATTCGCGACTGATGTATTAAACAGACTCAGCAAATAGGTGATAAAACCCAGCGCGAGAGAAAGGCTAACCAACAGGTCACTGCTGCGGATTTGCCGGTATAACTGCGGTGTGTTTTTACCTTGTTGCACCACGATAAAAATCAGCACCGTTGCGGAAAATGCCAGTGAGCGATAGAACAGCACTGTCCAGGCATCAGCGCTGGCAATATGACGCACCAGCAGTCCCCCCGAGCTGAGGAAAACACCAGCCAGCAAAACATAAATGATGCCGCGTGCGTAACTTTGCTGATTCATAACGTAATTCCCGGAATAGTCAAATCATATGAGTGCGTATTTGTGCATATCGCCTGACGATGGGGCGAAAAACAGCGACACATTAGCATTAAGTTGAGCGGTTGATAATGGCTTAGAGAAAATCATTTCAATAATACTTTGCATTGCAAAGTATTATGTGTTTATATAATACCTATGAACACCGAAACTGACCCCAAATGG
>JBMZDK010000275.1:0-5506 GCA_049614265.1 Thiolinea sp. | reverse complement strand
CGGTGCAATCGCAGGCTTTTTAACAGCAACACCGTTATCATTTAAACGATTGAAACAAACTGTTTAAACAGGCCGTGTGGTAAAAGTTACTCTTAAACACCTAAAACTCGCCACTAATGGAACAGCGGATACCTCCCCTAAAGCCCTAAACACTGATGGCTAATGAAGGGCATATTCAACAAAATATAAATAACACCTATGCCAATCCTGAGAACCAATATAACGAACCTGTCGTGGATTCACAGAGTATTCAGGCAACAACACTGCCCATTTTGTGATTCAGTCATTACTCAACCAGACAAAATATCAGATCATTCCTACCCTTCCACAATACCTGATCACTTAGCCCGACGCTCTCAGCCACTACCGATTTGCAAACAGTGCTATAACGATCTTCCCTGGTGTACGGAACCCGGTGAGGCTGTTGGGGAACGGAGTGCTTTTTATTATTTTGAACCTGTTCGTCAATACATTCTCGCAGGTAAAGGTAGTAAACAGCTGGATAAACTGCATTTGCTCGGCAAACTGTCAGCTATTCCATTTCTGCAAAGTAATACTCCTCTGCCAGAGGCAATTTTACCAATACCCCTTCATCAACAGCGCCTGCGACAACGTGGATTCAATCAATCTATTGAACTAATTCGCCCCTTAGCCCGACAGCTAAGGATTCCATTACTAACCGATCATGTTTACCGCAACCGTAATACCGGAGAACAAAAAGGACTAACCGCCGGTGAACGCCGACACAATATGCAACAGGCTTTTTCAATCCGAAAAACAATTAAACAGCAGCATATTGCAATCTTTGATGATGTCATCACTACCGGTGCAACCTGTTCCGCTTTGAAGGCTTTGCTGCTTGAAAATGGTGTAAAAAAAGTCGAAATCTGGTCTTGTGCCACGACAAAACAATGACCTACCTGCATAAATCCACTAAAATCCCTTGCGTTAATGCATAAACCCGTTTTTGTATAACAGGCTATTTAACCAACAAACCAATGACAGGGAACTCTCTATGATCCGCAGCATGACAGCCTTTTCTCACCAGGAGTCTATTACCGAACATGGCAAACTCAACTGGGAGATACGCACGGTCAATCATCGATATCTGGACATTGGTATTCGCCTGCCGGAAGAATTCCGGGCACAGGAAAACACTTACCGCCAGTTAATTCAAAGCAAATTACAGCGAGGCAAGCTGGAAGCATCATTACGTTATACCGCTGGTGTTGGTGAAAACAATGCGATCGTGATTAATGAACCCCTGGCACGGGCACTCATTATTGCCTGTCGCCAGATTGAGGCAATTACCGACTCACCTGATCCATTAAAGGCGGTTGATATTCTGCGCTGGCCGGGCGTAACACAAGACACACCACCGGATCTTGAATCCTTGGCCGAGCAATCCCTGGCACTGCTAAACCAAACCCTGGATGATCTGATTGCAACCCGGGAACGTGAAGGCACCCGTCTCGCCGAATTTATAGATCAGCGTTGCGATCAGATTGCCGAAATCACCGTACGTATCCGAAAACGCCGTCCGGAAATTATTAAAGGCATCAGAGATAAGATTAATCAGCGGGTAGAAGACCTTGACATCACTCCGGACAATAATCGCCTGGAACAGGAACTGGTTTTACTGGCGCAACGCCTGGATGTCGATGAAGAACTGGATCGCCTGATGGCACACCTTGATGAAATCACCAATGTACTCGAACGTGATGAACCCATTGGCAGGCGGCTTGATTTTCTGATGCAGGAATTGAACCGGGAAGCCAACACCCTCGCATCCAAATCCAATGATGCTGAAACCACACAGGCGGCCGTGGATTTAAAAGTGCTGATTGAGCAAATGCGTGAGCAGATCCAGAATATTGAGTGACCACAGGTAACCTGATTATGACCTTCAGGTCGTTTTTTTGTAACAACGCCCGGAAAAGTGGTATTTTTGAGACACAATGAAATTAGAAATATTTTATAGAATATTAAGGGCGAATATAAATGAGCTTGATTAAAGTCCAGACTCATGAGCTGCACCAGATTGGGAATAAATGATGATATCCGGAATAATTATACGACTACTGATGGCATCACTAGCGTTGTGTCTGAGTGCAACAGCTTATGCCGGAGCACTGCCAAAAAGCGTTAACGGTCAGCCTCTACCCTCACTCTCTCCCATGCTGGAACGAGTCACACCCTCGGTAGTTAATATCACCACCGAAGGCAAACAAAAGCTGGATGAGACTCTGGCAAATGATCCGTTTTTCAAACGCTTCTTCGACAATATGCCGGATGAGCGTCAGATTGATGGCACAGGCTCCGGCGTCATTATCCACGCCAAACACGGACACATCCTTACAAACTACCATGTATTAGAAGGTGCGGATCGGATTAATGTCACCCTGAATGATGGCAGGAAATATGTTGCACGCATTATCGGTACGGATCCTAAGGCTGATCTGGCCATTATTGGTATTCCGGCTGACCGCCTAACCGCAGTCAGGTTTGGTAACTCTGACCACCTGAGAGTTGGTGACTTTGTTGTTGCTATCGGCAATCCCTACGGTATTGGTCAATCCGTTACCTCGGGCATTATCAGTGCCTTACATCGCAACCCGGGCATTGGTGAGTACGAAGATTTCATCCAGACTGATGCCTCCATCAACCTTGGCAACTCAGGTGGCGCACTAATTAATCTGCGTGGTGAACTGATTGGAATAAATACTGCTATTCTTGGTGGTCAAAGTGGGGGCAATATTGGTATTGGCTTCGCCATTCCGATTAACACCACGGCGGGCATTATCGACCAGATTGTACGCTTCGGGCAGGTAGAACGCGGCATTCTGGGCATAGAAGTTAGCAATGTGGATCCGCAAATTGCCCGTGCATCTGGTTTACCTGCACACAAAGGCGCCCTTATTGAGCGGGTATTTCCTGCTTCTTCAGCAGACTTGGCAGGGTTACAGGCAGGAGATATTATAATCAGGCTGAATAACTCAGAAATCAGCGGAGCCAGCGATGTGAAGAGTTTGATTGGTTCAATGCGCGCCGGTTCACGACTAGGCATTGTCTATCTCCGCTCCGGAGCGACCCGCACGGCACATACCAATATCGGACAAGCGATACCAATCCCGTCACCTGCGCCTGAGCAAAAGCCTTTTTGGGAAAATAATTAGCATTTTTCTGCAATATAAGCAGATTAACCTTTGAAAATCTCAAAAAAGTGATATAAAGTGTGAACTAAATACAGCTTACGTTCATCTAAGGATACATAAAGAGCGAAATGCTAAGACAGAATTTCCGCGGAATGCAGGAACTCAACATAAAAAGACGCTAAAGCCCGGCGTCGTTGTGTTTCTTTCGCGGATACAGGTTTGGTGTCCCCAATCCAGACCTGTTTATTAAACCCCGGCTTTTAGACCCCCTGTTTGGCCGGGGTTCCTTTTTTCTTGGTTATACATTACACAACCAAGACTGAATTTATACTGAACTGCATAATTTATGCACGCCCCAACCACTGCTCCAGCTTCCCCCACAATTCATCTAAACCATCACCGTTTTGTGCAGAGAATAATTGCACTGTTGCGTCCAACCCTCTTTTATTCAACTCATCCCGTACTTTAAAGTAAGTTGATTTCGCTGGCCCCCGCTTTAATTTATCTGCTTTATTCAACACAATATGTACAGCTAAGTCACGTTGTTCTGCCCAATCCAGCAAAACGTCATCGAACTTGGTTAACGGATGACGTACATCCATCACCAAAACCAAACCCTGTAAAGTTGTCCTCCGGATCAGGTAAGCTTCAATAAATTGCTGCCACTGCAGCTTCACCGCTTCCGGCACTTTAGCATATCCATAACCCGGCAAATCAACCAGGTTACTACCGTCCGGCAATGCAAAGAAATTAATCAATTGTGTACGCCCCGGTGTTTTGCTGGTACGCGCCAATGATTTTTGTGCACAAACCCGGTTAATAGTACTGGATTTACCGGAATTTGAACGCCCTGCGAAGGCAATTTCCAACCCGCCTTCCGGCGGCAGTGTTCTGGCTGTAGTCGCACTTTGCGTAAACTTTGCTTGCTGGAAATAGGCATTCATAACGTTAGCATTCTCTAATATTTTTTGCGGCATGAGGATCGAAAGTGATATACAATCCCGTCATTTTGGAGCAGGCAAAGGGCAACCACAATGCGGGGCAGCCTGACCAGCTCCGGAACACTATATTCCGGACAGCTTGCTGGCAAGCAAATTTGCAGCTTTATTAGATGTTTTAGGAGCACTTTTAGATGAAAAACACACTCATCATGGCACTGGCGGGTATTGCCGTCAGTATTTCTACTGTTACCCAGGCCAGTGAGCTTAAGGGTGATCCCGCTGCCGGCAAGGCAAAATCTGCTACGTGTGTAGCCTGTCATGGAGCTGATGGCAACAGCACTAACCCGGAATGGCCTAAACTGGCAGGACAAAGCGAATCCTACTTATTAAAGCAGCTGATGAATTTCAAAGCTGAAAAAGGCAGTAGCAATGCCCGTTCCAATGCATCGATGGCACCAATGGTAGCCGGTCTCAGTGATCAGGATATGGCTGATTTGTCTGCTTACTTCGCCAGCCAGGAAATTTCACCGGGCGCTGCTGATCAGGCAATGGTTGAACTCGGGCGTCATATTTATAAGGGTGGCAACAATTCATCAGGCGTTACCGCCTGTGCTGCCTGCCATGGCCCGAACGGAGCTGGCAATCCGGCAGCAAAATTTCCGGCACTGGCCGGGCAACATGCGGTTTATACAGAAATGCAGTTACAGGCCTTCAGTAAAGGCACCCGTGCCAATGATCCTGCTCAGATGATGCGCGATATTGCTGCCAAAATGACTGACGCAGAAATGACTGCTGTTTCCGAATACATTGCAGGTCTGCAAAATTAGTCAGGTTATTTTACCTTTGTTATAAAGGGTGGCAATGTCCACCCTTTATTTCCAGAGCCAGCAGTTAACGGCATCCGGATATACAAATGGTTCGTATAGCACTTCAGCATTAGATTGCATAGCTGAAAACTTTTGCCACAAAGCTTAGCTACCCAGACTCATATTCCAAGATGAAACCAACCCGTAAAGCTAATTATAACGCCATCGATTTTCTCGGCTCCATGAGCCTGGCCATTACTTTGCTGGTTGTCCTGGCCATTGCCTCTGTCATTGGGACGGTATTGCAACAAAACCAGCCTTATACAGATTATGAAATTAAGTTTGGCACCTTCTGGTTTGATATATTCCGCCAATTGGGATTATATGACGTATATTCCGCACCCTGGTTTTTACTGATCCTGGCGTTTCTGGTTATCTCTACCACCACCTGTGTAGTACGCAACACACCCGGCATGCTCCGGGATCTGACCCGTTACCGGGAAAAAGCGAAAGAGAAATCTCTTCGCGTAATGAAACACAGTTTCAGGTTAACCAGCCAGCAATCTGTGTCGGATATTCAGCAATTATCGCAACGTGCCCTGAC
>JBMZDK010000274.1:0-5510 GCA_049614265.1 Thiolinea sp. | reverse complement strand
ATTTGGGTAAGTGTTGCCGTAACCAGTCACCGGTGGTGGGTTTTTGGGTCATGATGGTTTGTTGTTGCTGATAGAGGTTGGAACTTAGGTTGTTTGGGTGGCCTTGCTTTTTAAAGATAAATCCCCCTCGTTCCCCCTTCTTCAAAGGGGGAAGCCTTCCAGTTAAATTTCCACTTTGCCTGGAGGGCACTCCCCTTTGTTTCAAACGTTTTGCTTTGTAAACGTTGCTTAGGGGAGACGGAGGGGATTTTTCTTCAGCCTCTCTCCGATTAAAGGAAGAGAAGTTGAGGCTAATAAGCTAAAGGGAAGGCTTACTGCGCCCCAGCAATAGCCTCAGCCAGCTGCTTAACCGCATCTTCAGACGATACGTCACCGTTAAAGTGACCGGTAACTACGTCATACAGTGCGTTTTTCACAGCTGCCGGAGCCGCGTGGCCGTGAGCCATTGAACCCATCAGTGTGTCGTTTTCTGCTGCTTCAGCCAGGTCAACCATGCCTTTCTTACCACAATCGTCGAAGTCATCATTTGGTACGTCAGTACGTGCTGGTACAGAGCCTTTAACTACGTTAAATGCAGACTGGAACTTAGGTGACATAACGGCTTTCGCCATCGCCAGCTGGTTAGCTTTAGCATCGTCGCCCACTTTGAACATAGCGAACTGGTCAGAGTTAAAAGTAACCATGCCCTGCGTGCCCGGTACGCGGAAGCACAGGAAGTCTTCGCCCGGCTTCTTGCCAGCGTTCAGGAATTCACCTTTCGCCCAGTCACCCATGATCTGTACGGCTGCTTTGTCTTCGATAACCATTGCAGACGCCAGGTTCCAGTCACGACCGGAGAAGTTGTCATCCACGTAGCCACGCAGTTGCTTCATGCGATCAAATACAGTTTTCATGGTGTCAGAAGTCAGTGCTTCCTGATCCAGATCAACCATAGCCTTCTTGTAGAAGTCAGCGCCGCCGGTAGTCAGTACTACACCGTCAAAGATAGTCGCTTCCTGCCATGGCTGGCCGCCGTGTGCCAGTGCGGTGTAGCCTTTGGCTTTTGCTGCGTCCAGCATTTTAACGAAACCGTCCCAGTCTTTAGGTGGTTCAGTCACACCCAGCTCGTCCATGATCTTTTTGTTCGCCCACACCCAGTTAGTAGAGTGAACGTTAACCGGTGCAGATACCCAGTTGTTATCGTACTTAGCAAAACGTTGCAGTGCCGCAGGAACCACCTTGTCCCAACCTTCAGCTTCCGCCAGTTCATTCAGGCTGGCAGTTGCATCTTCTTCCGCCCAGTCCTGGATGTCGAAGCCCAGCATCTGTACGGCAGTGGGTGCATTACCTGCCTGTACGCGTGAACGTAAAACAGTCATTGCATCGCTACCGCCACCACCGGCAACCGGCATGTCTTTCCAGCCGATACCCTGGCCTTCCAGATCCGCTTTCAGTACACCCAGTGCTTTAGCTTCACCACCGGAAGTCCACCAGTGTAATACTTCAACTTCACCGTCTGCCTGTGCAGTTCCGCCCAGTGCAAATGCCAGCGCTGAAGCCAGCAGGGTTTTCTTGATAAATTGCATTTTCATATACTCCTCCGGGAGATGGTTAAGGTTGCGGCGCACCGCAGGATTCACGAACGACCAGCTTGGCGGGAACAACTTTACGTTCTACCGGTGCCTGCTGATCTTTCATATAAGTTTGTAGTAGCCGTAATGCCTCGCGGGCAAAATCGGCGGCTTCTACCCTAACAGTGGTTAGGGCGGGATAAGTGAGGCTGGAATCGGTCAGGTCATCAAAACCAACCACGGCCAGATCGTGCCCGACCTGAATATTCATTTCACGGCACTGGCTCAACACACCATAGGCCATGAGATCAGAGAAGCAGACCACGGCGCTGACTTTTGAATCATAGTTAAAGATGTCACTGAGCGCCTGACGACCGGCTGCCCGGCTTTGTGGGATCGGATACACATAGCCGGAAGGTACGGCCAGTCCTGCTTCGCTCATGGCGTCGCGATAGCCACTGAGACGTTCATGGTAATCCGAAATATCTTCATTACCACCCAGCATAGCGATGCGTTTATGCCCTTGCTGAATCAGATGGCGGGTTGCCTCATACATGCCTTTGCGGTTATCGGCGATGACAGCCGGAAACTGGCTGAAAGGCACTTCGCGCATTATCTGTACTAAGGGAAAGCCATTTCGCCACAGTTTGTCGAGGGTGCTGCTGTGTGTACCGGGAGCAGGGCACAAGATAAAGCCCCCAACCTTATACTCCATGTATGAACGCAGCAGCTTTTCCTGTTGTTTCAGGCGCTCACTATTGCTGGCGAACATCGGAACAATGTCCTGCTGTAAAGCACAGCTTTCTAATTCGTGCAGGATTTCGGCGGTATACGGTGTATTGAGGCCATTAACAATCACGCCCAACAGGTCATGTTGCTGGGTTTGGCGCAGGGCGGCAGCTTTACGGTTGTAGACATAGCCGGTTTCTTCAATAGCGCGAAGCACCCGGTCACGGGTCTTTTCACTGACGCTGGAACTGCCCTGCAGGACTAGCGAGACAGTGGATTTGGACATGCCGACGTGTCGCGCCACATCATGCAGTGTGATGCGTCGTGTTGACTTGTCTGGAACGATCCAATTTTCTGCGCCAGCCACCGATGTCCTCCCAAAGAAATATCGCTAATTACCAGTAAAAACCCTAGAAATTTGGGGTTTTGAGGCAGAGTTAAGTGATAACTTGCTAAAAATGTACCTGAAAGGCACTATCAGCTAATAATTCGTTAATACTTTATTTGGAACGTTCCAAAAAAGCAATTATTTTTTTCAGAGCCTCTCTACGGGTTGATGACCAACGTATTAATCCGTAGAAAGAAGCTTAGGGGCATTGCTATTAATAGATGTGCCTGTCGCTAACTGGCTCAAAGCTGATTGATCAACAGGCACACAATTAAGAGCGGTGCCCTTGAGGAGGTTGAAATGGCGTTCACAATTGACCCGGATAAAATGCCGCAATTGATCCGGCAGGCGAAACAAGCCCTGCGTGCAAAAAATCCTGATTATCCGGCAACTTTCGCTGCAATGGGGGCATCTGTGCAGCAGGAGATTGCTGAAATTATTGCACTACGTGATGCGGGAGAGTCGGTGGTGCCGGAGCTGGCTTATGCTGATATTGCAGCTGGAAAAATTACGCAGGCGCAACGTGAGCTGATTCAGAAGCGGGGTTGCGTCGTCATACGGGATACGTTCCCGGACGAACTGGCGACGTCATGGAATCAGCAGGTTGGGCGTTATGTGGAAGACAATGGTTTTTACGAAACCCCGGACAAAGGGCTGGATCAGTATTTTTCCTCACTGCAAAGCGGTAAGCCACAAATTATCAGCGTGTATTGGTCAAAGCCTCAGATTGAGGCGCGTCAGCATGAAAATATGGCGGTTGCACGTCGGTTTTTAAATCGGCTATGGCAATACGAACATGAGGGTGAGCAGGTTTTTGATCCGGATCATGAGTGCAGTTATGCTGATCGTACCCGGCGGCGTGAACCGGGCGATAGCTCACTGGGTTTGAAGCCACATATGGATGGTGGTTCGGTAGAGCGCTGGCTTGAAAAAGATGGCTTCCATAATGTGTATCGTCATCTCATCAATGGTAACTGGCAGGATTACGATCCCTTCGCCGCCGCTTTCCGCACGCAAACGCAGGAAATTCCTTCGCCTGCGGTATGCAGCATGTTTCGCACTTTTCAGGGCTGGACGGCATTAACACCACAGGGGCCAGGCGATGGTACGCTGCAACTGATCCCGAGTGCCAGGGTATTGGGCTGGATGTTCCTGCGAGCCTTGCAGGATGATGTGCCGGAAGACAGTCTGTGTGAAGCTATTCCGGGGCGGGCGCTGCAATGTCTGCCGCAATGGCACCAGATGGTGCTGGACGGTTTGTGCAGTATCCCGCACATGCAGCCCGGTGATACGGTGTGGTGGCATCCCGATGTGGTACATGCGGTAGAAGATCAGCACCAGGGGGATGGTTACAGCAATGTGATTTATATTGGTGCTGCGCCTTATTGTGAGAAGAATGTGGCGTACCTGGCCGGGCAGCGGGAGCGTTTTCTTAACGGAGAAAGCGCGCCTGATTTTGCGGCGGAGAATTATGAGGTGGATTATAAAGGCCGTGCCGGATTAGATGATCTGACTGTATTAGGTAAACAGCAAATGGGTTTTTATAACACGCCCGAAAATTAATACCTGAATATTATTAGGTGCTGAAGATTAGGGGCTAACGTTTATTTATCCCCTAATCCTGTGTTGATTTATTTGGTCATCCAGCTATATCCACGCAAGACAGTATTTTCTGCTAATAAGCATGTCAGTACATAAGTATCGTTTGCTTTGGTTTCATTGAAATCGCCGAATTGCCCCAGTAAATCACCTGCACCTCTGAAAGTTGCTGTGCGGACGATGTTTTTCCCGGTGTCAACTTCTGAACGGGAAACAGAGCATTTGGTTTCCGTTTTTTGCGGGTGATTCAGGTAAACCTGGATCGACGTAATAGTACCGGTGTTGACTTTTAATATTGGACAGGTCACACGCACGGCTTGTTTTCTACCAGAAGTATCGCCCCGGCTGATAATGCCATGCGGGTTCGATTTTACCGCATCTATCTGGTTCAGCTGTTTGCCTTCAACAGCCCGGCACAGAATACCCGGTGCGAAAATAGCCTCTTTACTTGCCGCCCGATCAGCTGCCCCCATTGCAGCCTGTGGTTTATTAGCTTTAGGTTCGGCAGTTTTAGGCTCGTTAGTCTTCGCAGCATCACCTTCAGACTTACCAGCTTTTGGCTCACCGGACTTGGGCATTTTAGCCTTATCTGCCTGTGGTTGGTCTGCCTTTGGCAGAGTAGCTTTAGGTTCAACCGCTTCAGGCTGGTTTGCCTTCGGCATAGTGGCTTTAGGTTCAACCGCTTCAGGCTGGTTTGCTTTGGGCATACTGGGTGTTGTTTCAGCGGGTTTGTGCTGTGTGGCGTGTGCTGTACTGAGGAATAATACAGACAGGATCAAAAGGTGTTTCATGGTGACTCCTTTAAGCATACTTTATAATATTGATTCATAAATAAAATTAGCCTCTGCATTAGTTGGATAAGTAACATGACAGAAGTTTTCAGATGCATAATCCAACTGTGAAGAAGGATGTGGGTGTAAAAATATCTGATAACTTTTACATGCGGTCTTAGTTAGTTTTTTGATAGCTACTGTGAATGGTAGGTTGTTTTTTCAGGTGTAATTCAGGTAGGGGACAAACGTTTGCTTTTTAGTGATATCTGGCTGGGTATTTGCAGTTTTTATTGAGGGGCATCTGATTTTTTTTGATAGTAATTTGTGTATTAATCAAATGAATGAAAATTGGGTGTTTAGCTTGTTTTTTTGATGCTTTTATGTCGTTTTTTTATACACAACAAGGTGAAAGCTTTTAGATATAAGAAGCCCGCAACTAACAAAGCAGCGGGCGTGGAATCCCTGAAAGCT
>JBMZDK010000273.1:0-5559 GCA_049614265.1 Thiolinea sp. | reverse complement strand
AAGGTATTCCTGTTCGATGAGCCACTGTCGAATCTTGATGCCAAACTGCGTGTTGATATGCGGACTGAGATCAAAAAACTGCATCAACGCTTAGGTTCAACCATTGTCTACGTGACCCACGACCAGATTGAGGCGATGACGCTGGCGAGTAAGATCGCGATTATGAAAGGTGGCGTATTGCAGCAACTGGGTTCACCGGATGAAGTCTATAATCAACCGGCGAATATGTTTGTTGCCGGATTCATGGGATCGCCTTCGATGAATTTGATTCCGGCTGAACTGACTGAAGATACGAACGGCCAAATCGCCGCGCGTGTTGAGCACAAAGCCGGTTCGCCTATGTTGTTACCGGTTGGCGACAACCCGGCTTATCGTGACTGGGTAGGCAAACGGGTCATCCTGGGTTTACGGCCGGAAACTATTACGGATGTGGGTAGTGCGGAACGTGATAGCTCAATGCTGTTTGAAGTTTCGTGCCAGATTGATGTCACCGAACCAACCGGCGCCGATATTTATGCGCTCATCGAATTAAACGGCACAGATGCAACCGGGCGAATGCGGGCAAATTGTGGTGCACAGGCGGGCCAGGTAAGCCCGGTTGTGTTTAATATGGCGCATGCAGTGCTGTTTGACCCTGAAAGTGAGGCGAGAATCGGGTAAACTTGGTGTAAGTTGCCGGTTCTGTTACCTCCTCCGATGGGACTGGCAGCTTATCATCAATAAATAACCAGACATAACAATCTCCCTCATAACCATGCAAGACACTCACTGGAACATTCCACCCAACCGCCCCAAAGCCCTGATGCTAGCCAAACGCCAGCTGAGTGAACTGGTCTGCGATGCAGTTAACCTCGAAGGTATCAATATCACCCTTCCAGAAGTGCAAACGTTACTGGAAGGCATCACTGTAGGCGGCCACAAACTTTCCGACCAGCAAATCACTACTAACCAAGGCGATGCATGGCGCGCATTATTCCAGTGGATCGAACAGGGCCTATTCACCGTCAGCGCAAAAGCCGCCTGTGCTATCCATGCTATTGCAGGTAAAGAAGAAGCCCTCGAATGGGGCAAATTCCGTAGTGGTGGTGTCATGATTGCCGGAACCGATTATGCACCTCCCCCTGTTGATGAACTGCCACAGCGTTTCATCGGGATGGTAGACGGAATGGCACAAATCGATGATGTCTACGATCAGGCTATCCACATTTTCCTAAGCATGGCACGCAACCAGTTTTTCTATGATGTGAATAAGCGTATGGGCCGGTTTATGATGAATGGTTATTTGTTGCAACAAGGCTTTCCCGCCATCAACTTACCTGCCAAACGCCAACTTGAGTTTAACCAGCTCATGCTTGACTTCTATCCCTCCGGTGACCAGACAGCAATGAATGCTTTCATGCGCTCCTGTCTCGACCCGCGCATTATTCAAATTATGAAAGAGACATAATTTGCGCAATAGCCAAAAGTAAACCGGCCTATATTCCGCGCCAGATCAAGTTAAGCCCCATCAGACAAAACACAATCAGCAACACCCGGAAAAACTGCTCATTATTAATCCGATTGCGCAGCTGCCGCCCTACATACAATCCGGCCAGTGTCGGCAAAATCATCAATGCTGAAGCAATAGCTGTCTCACGATTCAACAAGCCTGTAGTGATATACCCGAGAGCTAACGGGATCGTCCCAAACAGGATAATAAAACCGGTAAACTGCACAAAGTCTTCTTTATTCACCCTTCGCGCCAGAAGATAAACCACCATTGATGGCGACCAAATACCCGACATCCCCCCCAGTATTCCCGCCAGCACACCAGCCGCTGGCTGTACCACCGGGTCATACCGATCCGGTAACGGTGGTGGTGTCTTCCATAAACTGGTCAACGTCCATAGCACCACAACCACACCGATGCCGGTCACAATCAACCCCACCGGTGCATCAGCAGCAAACAGTGATGTGATGTACATTGCGATCATCATCGCGACCACATAAGGCCAGAGCAATCGTGCCGGGCGCATAACCTGACCACCCTGCCACACTTGCCAGGTATTACTGATCAGTGAAGGAATCATCACCAGCGCAATGGCCACACGCGGATCAACAAACAGCGCCAGAATGGTGACAGAAATCGTTGGCAAGCCAATACCAATCACTCCTTTGACGACACCCGCCAACAGAAAAGTGAACGCAGCAATTAGCAGTATTTCATTCGACATGCAGCATTGTCACTGTAGAAGCAACAGACTTCCAGACCCGAAGTGAATTTTTATGGTTATGACACATCAATTAACAGAAGCCCTCTTTAGTCTTTTGTTAATTATCAGACTCGTGTAGCTTAGCGTAGCTGGTAATGAGGAGAATGTGATTATGGAACGTTATACCGTTTCATTAGAAGACGAACTGGCCGGGGAATTTGAACAATTCATTCAAAAGCGTGGTTATAAAAACCGCTCTGAAGCCATTCGTGATCTGATCCGGGACAAGCTCAAGCAGGAATACCTTGAAGCAGAACCCGATACTAACAGCGTCGGCTGTGTCAGCTACGTTTACAATCACCATGAGCGCGATCTGGCACGACGCCTGACTGAACAACATCATGGGCATCATGACATTAGCCTGTCCACCTTACATGTGCATCTGGATCATGATAATTGCCTTGAGAGTGTTATTCTGAAAGGCAAAACGCCTGAAGTACAGGCGTTTGCAGATAAAGTCATCAGCCAACCGGGGGTAAGGCATGGCCGTGTATTTATGCTTCCACTTGAAACATGAGGCCATATTTATCTGACCACATGCTTTCAGTTCAACTATTAAATAGCACCGGTCAGGAAGCCAACACCAGCCAGTGCAATCAGACCACCGCCAGCACGCACTGCATATTTACCCCAGGAAAAGCGCCCCAGCTCACCAAATGCAATACCTGCGAGGTGCAGTAAACCGGTAGAGATTACAAAACCGATACTGTAAGCCAGTGGATTCGCTGCCGTGGGTAATTCGGCGCCGTGCGCATAGCCATGAAAAATGGCAAAGGCACCAACAATAACCGCAGCAATCCACAATGGTGCCTTGACAGCCAGCGCGATCAAGAGGCCCAGAACAATCGATGAAACGGCAATACCCGGCTCAATCATGGGAACCGGCACACCCAGCAAACCCAGCACACCACCGAAAGCCATTACCAGCGGGAAGACTACCGGCAATATCCATAAAGCCGGACGCCCCAGGAAGAAACCCCACAGGCCAACAGCGACCATCGCAGTCACATGATCCAGACCACCAACAGGATGAGTAAAACCACTGAGGAAACCACCCGTCACACCCGCAGCATCGGCATGAGCAAAAGCTAATGAGGTGGCACTGAGCAACAACAAACCAACACTCCAGGTGATCAATTTTCTTACTGAATGCATCGTTCAACTCCTTTAACTAATTTCCAAATTTCACACGAAATAAAAATTCTGCATACAAGGCATGTCAGGCTATTACATTCCTCATCACTTTACAATAACGCCGGGCACTTCATTTGTAACAGTCATACTATGACTGACTCAGGGAGAAAGATTAGTGTAGTACTAACGCTGCCGCCCCATCCAATCCGCTTCCATGCCCACTTCGACACCCGCTTCCGGCAACATGCCCTGCCCTTTGATGATGTCCGCCCCACGCTCTGCGGTCATAATCGTCGGTGAATTCAGGTTGCCATTCGGAATGGTCGGAAATACCGAAGAATCCACTACCCGCAAGCCATCAATCCCACGCACCCGCATTTCAGGGTCAACCACCGCCAACTCATCCGTCCCCATGCGGTTAGTACAGGATGGATGATAGGCACTTTCGACCGCAGAGCGCACGAAAGCATCGATTTCTTCATCGCTTTGAATCGATTCACCGGGCTGAATTTCCGGGCCACGGTATTTATCCATAGCGGACTGCCCGATAATCTCTCGCGTCAACCGTACACAAGCACGAAAGCCTTCAATATCATCGGGATGCTGCAGGTAATTAAACAAGATCTCCGGTTTATCCAGTGGGTCACCGGAGCGTACTTTGACTGTGCCCCGGCTTTTCGGTTTATTGTGCCCGACATGCACCTGAAAACCATCGCCATCAAACGCGGCCCGCCCGTCATAGCGCATCGCTGCGGGCAGGAAGTGATACTGAATATCCGGCCACTCTACCCCGGCCTTTGACCGAATAAACGCACAGGATTCAAAGTGATTCGTCGCCCCCAAACCACTTTTAAATAAAATCCATTCCGTGCCGATTTTTAACTTGCTCAGCGGGCCGAGTTTACCGTTGAGTGAGATTGGCTCTTTACAGTTAAACTGAAAATAAAACTCCAGATGATCCTGTAGATTTTCGCCGACACCGGGTAACTCGTGCTGCACCGCAATGCCTGCATTTTGCAGCACATCCGCCGAGCCAATCCCTGACATCTGCAGCAGTTGTGGTGAACCAATTGAACCGGCACTCAACACCACTTCCTGCTTAGCCCGTGCCTGCATCACTTCGCCATTAATGGAAAACTCAACACCCACCGCTTTTTTACCTTCCAGCAAAATACGATGACTCAAAGCCCGCGTACGCAGCGTCAGGTTGGGACGCTTCAGTGCCGGACGCAAATAAGCATTCGCTGTTGACCAGCGTCGTCCGTCTTTCACGGTCATATGCATCGGGCCAAAGCCTTCCTGACGCTTACCGTTATAATCTTCGGTCTCGAAATATCCAGCCTGCTTACCCGCTTCAATAAATGCGTTATACAAGGGGTTCTGGCGGTTATTACCGTTATTGACCGCTAACGGCCCACCCTGATTACGGTAGTCATCGCTACCGAACGCCCAGTCATCGGCCTTACGGAAATACGGCAGACAGGTTTGATAATTCCAGCCTTCAGCACCATGCGCTTCCCACTCATCATAGTCCTTCGCATGCCCACGCACATACACCATGCCATTTATAGACGAACCACCGCCCAGCACCTTGCCACGCGGGCAATCCATGCGGCGGTTATCCAGATACGGTTCCGGCTCTGACTCAAAACCCCAGTTGTATTTTTTGGTGTTCATCGGGATCGATAGCGCGGTGGGCATCTGGATGAAAATACTCTGATCGCTACCGCCGTATTCCAGCAACAGCACGCTAACATTCGGATCTTCTGTCAAACGATTGGCGAGGACGCAGCCTGCTGAGCCTGCGCCGACAATAATGTAGTCGTATGATTTTGCTGCCATGATAATTTCCTGAAAACGGTATTTACTGTGTAAGTTGCGGGAGCGGAACGATCAGGCCGTAACTGCTTATTCCTTGTGTAAATAGTTACAGTTCGGGGTCAGATGTTTCCAGACCGTGACGTAATTATGACACGGTGTGATTATGCGACAAAGCATGAACTTGTGTATGCTGATTGATGAGGAGGAAAAAAATAATGCAGCAAATTAACAAGCGCGCTGATACCAGTATCGACGGTTTCAGCAGTAACCCCGAGCAGTCATTCACCATGCCCGCACGGATCTATTTTGACCCCGGCTTTCTGGAAGATGAGAAACGCCAGGTCTTCTGGAA
>JBMZDK010000272.1:0-5563 GCA_049614265.1 Thiolinea sp. | reverse complement strand
AACCGCCGGTAATTTTCACTGGCTTTCCATACACAGGGGTATTATTTTGGGAGAGAGAAAATAAGTGAGGGCCGGTTTGATCCGGCCCTCACAGCAATATCTTTGACTAAGTTGTAAAATGCACCGGCATTTTACTCAGCAACAGATACTTTGTTCATAACAACCGGCTCAACCGGAACATCCTGATGCATACCGTGATTACCGGTTTTTACACCAACAATCGCATCAACGATATCCATACCTTCAGTCACTTTTCCAAAAACAGCATAGCCCCAGCCCTGAGCTGATTCGCTTTTAAAATTCAGAAACGTGTTATCTGACACATTAATGAAAAACTGTGAACTTGCAGAGTGTGGTGCATTAGTACGCGCCATCGCCAGTGTGCCACGATCATTTGCCAGACCATTGTTGGCTTCATTCTGAATCGGTGCTTTCGTCTGTTTTTCACTCATGTCAGGGTTCATACCACCACCCTGCACCATGAATCCCGGAATGACACGATGGAAAATCGTTCCGTCATAGAATCCGTCTTTAACATACGCCATAAAATTTTCCGTCGTAACGGGTGCATTTTTAGCGTCCAGTTCGATAGTAATATTTCCCTTACTGGTTTCGATTAACACCTTAGGGTTTCCCGCCGAACTTTCCTGTGACATGCTGCCTCCTGATGATTGTTCACTGGTGCTGGTCTCAGCAACTTTAGTGGTTGTTTCAGCCGTAGTATTGGACGCTGTATCAGCACCACCACAACCGGATAAACCGAGAACCAGTACAAAAAAAATAGCTAAAAACTGTTTCATTGGCCCAATTCCTCATATCTTATTATTGAGGCGCGCATCATACCGTATCTGTTATTCTCACTCCACTACACAGAGGCCAGAAATGAGCGAAATATCAACAGATCAGGCAACAACACCAGATACACTGCCAAACGCTTACCAACTTATCTATGCCGCAGTCCTACAAATACCCGCGGGCAAAGTGGCAACTTATGGTGATATTGCCGCTATGGCCGGTTTGCCAAACCATGCGCGAATGGCGGGCTATGCTTTACACAATCTCGTACCGGACAGCCCGGTACCCTGGCACCGCGTTGTCAATGCACAGGGTATTTGCAGCGTTGACAAAGCTAAGCCCGGAAGAGGCTATACACAGCGTGAATTACTGGAAGCAGAGGGTGTCGAATTTAAAGCCAGCGGCAGGATTGATCTGAACGTTTACCGCTACCGCATAAGCTGAAGCTAAAAGTTCTACTGTATTGTTTAGCGAATCAATCCAGATCGAACTGCCCTTTAAGCCCCAGAATACCTGCTCCACGATTATCCGCCACGGTATCAATACCCCGCAATTCCCGACTGCGCTCAATTAACCGGTGAATTAATGGCATTAAAATTATCTCTACTGCAGATAACATCTGTCCACCCGGAATAATCATCGTATCCTGCCGGCTCATTTGCGCCCCCGGAATACGCCGCAATAAATCGGGTATATCCATTTGCCGGGCGACTTTCTGTAAATGAATGACCAGAATACATTCTTCTTCTACCGGCAAACGGTCAAAATAGAATGGATCAGACGTATCTACCACCGGCACCAGCTGGAAATTAATATGAGTACGGGAAAATTGTGGTGTCAGATGATGAGCATAATCATGCATGCGTTCCAGCATCAACTGATGAATCTCTTCCATCGGCCGCCCACGCCTTAAATCCCGCTCAATCCGCCGCATCCATTCCAGGTTAACACTGGGCGCTGCTCCTACCAGTAAATCAGGGTATTGTGAAAGATCAATATCATCAGCAATCATCGCGCCATGTAAACCACGATAAAGCAACAAGTCATTATCCGGATCCATATCCTCCCAGGGTGTAAAAGTGCCAACTTCCTGCCCCATTTCACGGGCGAAAGATTCGGAGTGCAGGTAATAACGGTATTTACCGGTGCCGGTATGCCCATAATGATGAAACATACTTTCCAGTTTATCGAGGTGATTACCCTCCGGCCCGAAATGACTGAGCTGACGCCCTTCCGTCCGCGCCTTTTCCACTTCAACACGCATTTGCCTGCGTTCATAGCGGTGAAAACCGCTACCCGAAATATAAACGGCCTTAATGCGTTCCCGATAAAAAATCCGCTGCAGCGCTTCTGTAATTGAGGTCGAACTCAGATCAGAAGCCCCGGTAATCGCGACGATTGGATACTCAGCAGACAATCTTTCCCCCGGAGCCAGTTTAAAGCATGGTTATTATCAATAATCTTTTACCATGCTCTATCTGCTTACTGAAAGCGAAAACTCAATTTTTCTTTTGCTCCGCCCCGAACTATCGGGTTATCTGACCTGAACCTGCTGTCCAAAGCTCACCGGTATGACGCCCTTTTCCGACTGCAACGCATAATTATTGATACGTACCGGCTTTTGTAATTGTCCCGCCGCCATCAGGCCTGAGTACAAATAGCCGAGAATACTCAATCCTGCTAATACAGCAACACTCAATACCGCAAGATAAGCAGCACTAAACTCATAAAAACTAAAAGCAAAATTCAATACCGGCAAGGTGCCGTAGAAGAAAGGAAAATACCAGGAAACAAAAGATACAGCCCCGGTGACAAAGAATAATGCCAATATCTTATAAGGTAAGGCAGCGAGTAACGACTTTCCGACGCACCCTCTTAGTTTTGGTAATACGGCATAATGAATCACCATACCATTCAATGTCAGAATGGCAACAATGCTAAGTTTCGACCAAATTTTCGGGTTGGCGAGCTTATCCGGTGTTACCACAGCATAGTGCAGTAAAAAACCAATCCCGGAAATCCAGAGCATGATCAGCGCGATGCTGACAAACTTTGACAAAACCGTCAGCGAGTTAACATGTGTTTCCGTTAAGACTGCATGGCGAAATACATTCCGCACCAACAGAAAGTCCATTCCGGTTGCAATACCCAACCCAAAAGCCACACCCAGAATATGTAATAAGGTAAACGGCGTCATACCAATTAATGCAATCCATTCCATAATAAACCCCTTTGTTTACAATTGATCCAAATGACTCAAGCTCAAATAACAAGCAGGACGTTAACGAAATTATTTATAGATGGTTGACACTACAGCAGGATATTTTCTCTCCAGATATAACAAGAGCCGTTATAATCAGTGTTTTGTCCGGGGTGAAAACACCATGCAGCAGTATCTGGAACTCATGCGCCATGTCCGTGATCACGGCACTGATAAAGGTGATCGTACCGGCACCGGTACGCGATCGGTTTTTGGGTATCAGATGCGCTTTGACCTGGCAGCAGGCTTCCCACTGGTCACGACAAAAAAATTACACCTGCGCTCAATTATTCATGAATTGCTCTGGTTTTTGCGTGGTGATACCAACATTGCTTACCTGAAAGAAAACGGCGTTAGTATCTGGGATGAGTGGGCCGACGACACAGGTGAGCTTGGCCCGGTCTATGGCTGCCAATGGCGCTCCTGGCCGACGCCTGATGGCCATACGATCGATCAAATCAGTCAAATCATTGACCAGATTAACAATACGCCGGATTCACGCCGCATTATTGTCAGTGCCTGGAATGTTGCTGAAGTGGACAATATGGCGCTGCCACCCTGCCATGCATTTTTTCAGTTCTACGTTGCTGATGGTAAATTATCCTGCCAACTCTATCAGCGCAGTGCCGATATCTTCCTTGGCGTACCTTTTAATATTGCCTCCTATGCCTTACTGACAATGATGGTGGCGCAGGTCTGTAACCTTAAACCGGGTGATTTTGTGCATACACTGGGGGATGCCCATTTATATAGCAATCATATGGAACAGGTCGAATTGCAGCTACAGCGTGAGCCACACCCCCTGCCCCGCATGCAAATCAATCCGGCTGTACAATCAATCTTTGATTTTAAGTATGAAGACTTTGAACTCATTGACTATGAGAGTCACCCGCATATCAAAGCACCGGTGGCCGTGTGAGTTGCTTTTAAAACAAGTAAGCTGCTGCTAAAGATAGGTATAACGCGACGCAGTGAAATCCCTTATACTCCGCGCCAGTTACTCTGTTTCAAGCTAACCCACAGCTATCCTTATATCACGAATCTGAACACCATGTACCTGAACGAATTTCATCATCAACAGCAAGACCGGATCACTATCAGCGCCCGGCAAGCCAGCCGCTTTGCCAAAGAAATCGCCGATGACTTTAACCCGTTACACAATGCCGATGCCAAGCGTTTTTGTGTACCCGGGGATTTATTATTTTCACTGGTTCTGGCCCGTTACGGTGTCAGCCAACGGATGAGTTTTGTATTTAAAGGAATGGTTGGTGACAATACTTCACTGAATTTCGCACCAACAGATGCTGATGATTTTCACATTACTGATGATAAAGACAAAATTTATCTCGAAGTCAGCCGCTCAGGTAAGCAACATCACAATACTGACTTCATAGAAACGCTGACCCGCAATTACGTTGCTTTTTCCGGGCGTAACTTTCCACATACCCTGCAACCACTGCTGACTGCGAACGAGGTTATGATCAATCCGGATCGTCCAATGGTAATTTATGAATGCATGGAGTTCAGCATTGATCACTTTGATTTTGAGAATCCAACACTGGAAGCCGCACAGGCCGACTTTAGTGTCAATGGAAAACGGGGTACAGCTGATCTCAATTTCCTGATTAAGGCCGGTGAGCAGGAAGTTGGACGGGGGTTTAAACGTCTGCTGGTCAGTGGTCTGAAACCTTACGATGCCAGTGTTGCAGATGCACTGGTGCAGCGTTATCTGGACTCAAAAACTGCCTATCTGGCAACTAACTCTTCAACCGAAGAAGATTAACTACAGATTCACCACATTAAGGCAAACAGCAATGAGCATGCTCAGGCACTGGCAGCAGGTTCTCTATGAAGTCTGGAATATTGAAGCCAGCCTGCAGCAGCTGGACGGTGAGTATGACCTGAATTTCCTGGCTACCGGCACCGGTAACCAGGGGGATTACATTCTGAAAGTTATGCGGCAAGGTTGTGCTGCAGATTTCATTGATATGCAGTGTCGTGCGCTTGCACACATCAGCAATAAAGCCGCTGATATACCGGTTCCGGCAGTTATTCCCACCCAAAACGAAGAATTATTTACCACGGTCAATAATGAAAACGGTGAACCACGTCTGCTCTGGTTATTAGCAAAAGCAGAGGGGCAGGTTTATGCACATTACAAACCCCATAGTCCAGCGCTTATTCATAATATCGGAGCCGAATTAGGCAGAGTTGATCAGGCACTGGCTGACTTCAGTCACCCCGAATTACAACGTGATATCAAATGGAATTTAATGCAGGGTGACTGGATCAAACAACACTTATCCATTATCAGCCATCCACAACAGCAGGATATACTGAGGGGCATCATTCATGACTTCCTGAACGCCAAACCATTGCTTGAAGGTTTGCCACAGCAAGCAATCCATAATGATGTTAATGATTACAACATCATTATCAAAGGCTCTCTTACGGCCCCGCCACAGATCAGCGCCCTGATTGATCTGGGAGATATGTGTGCCTGCCCAC
>JBMZDK010000271.1:0-5629 GCA_049614265.1 Thiolinea sp. | reverse complement strand
AATCTGGAAAAACCAGAGGGTTTGAAGCAATTGCAGGTTTTTCTGAAAAACAGATTTACGCTGTAGGATGGGCAGGAGAAATTTGGTTTTATGATGGCATAAGTTGGGAAAGACTTGATAGCCCTACCAACACCATTTTAACATCGGCCTCGTGCGGGGGAGATGGCAATGTATACATTGCAGGTCAAAACGGATGCATCATCAAAGGAAATAGAGACAAATTAGAATTATTAACAGAAGATGACTTTACTGTAGATATATGGGATACAGCTTACTTTCAAAATAGAATCTATTTAGCAGGAATGCAATCATTATTCTTTCTAGATGAAAATAATAAAATTCAGCCAGTTGATTTTGGAGAAGAATATCCACAGACATGCAACCATCTTACACATGCAGAAAATGTTTTGTGGTCAATTGGCTCTTCCGACATTTTCTCTTTTGACGGTCATACTTGGAAACGCATTGATTAGAACAATAGCTTTTTCATTAAAAAAGCATACCAATTTTTATTTATTAGTAAAAATTGCATGCTGCAATCATAAAAGCCAATAACATGCCCACTCTTATTCTTAATATAACCACCCAACACACCGAAGAAGCCGCCTTCCTATGGCTTCTCCGGAACAACGCCATCACCGAAGCTCACTACGATCTAAACCACCTCTCCGATCTCGAAAACCGTCTCGAAGCCCACCTCGACGGCTTGAGAATCGCAGAGCAGACCGGCTGGGAATTAGCCTTAGAGAACCTGCAACAATTCCCCGAGTCCGGTGAAATGTTTACCGCAGCTACCCTAGCGTTTGAAAGTGACGACACTGAAAAACTGCAGGCGGTATATAAAATAGCCGAAACCAATCCTGAAACAGAGCGTGGTTTAATTTCCGCGCTTGGCTGGGTAGATTCAAAATACTTATCCGGTAAAGTCAGCGGCATGCTGGACTCTGCCAACCCGTTCTGGCGGCGCATTGGTATTGCTGCCTGCGCCATTCACCGTGTTGATCCTGGAAAATACCTGGATAAGGCATTAGAAGACGAAAACAGCGCATTGAGCTGTCGGGCAATGAAGGCTGTCGGTGAGCTGGGTAAAACTGAAAAACTGCCATTACTGACAAAACACTTCAGCTCTGACAACCCGGAACAACGATTTTGGGCAGCCTGGGCTGCTACTTTAACTGGTGATCACCTCAAAGCCCCTAAAACACTACAATCGTTTCTCAGCACACCAGGAAAGAAAGCTCTTCAGAGCGCACAATTAATATTTCGGGTTAATTCACTTGAATCCTGCCAATCTTTACTAGGTGGTCTCGCTAAAAACCCTGAGTCCTTACGTTTAGCTATTCAAGGCACCGGAATAAGCGGTGACAGTCGTTATATTCCATGGCTGATTCAGCAAATGGAAACTCCCGCACATGCAAGAGTTGCAGGAGAGGCATTCTCGCTAATTACTGGCGTTGACTTGGCTTGGAACGATTTGGAAACAGATCAGCCAGAGGGTTTTGAAGCCGGGCCAACTGAATCAGCAGAAGATGATAACACTGACCTTGATCCGGATGAGAATTTACCGTGGCCGGAACCAATCTCTATTCAGCAATGGTGGCAACAGCACCAGACTGATTTTCCGGTTGGCCCGCGTTATTTAATGGGGCAGGTTATATCCGCAGGTCAATGCATTGAAATTTTGAAGTCAGGTTATCAGAGACAACGAATGGCTGCCGCTCTGGAAAAAGCAATACTACAACCAGAAGAACCACTGTTTGAAACACGCAGCAAAACCATCATTCAAAACAAATCATTAAGCAATTGAGTCTTTATTACCGAATAAAAATCTCATAATGGAATGCGCTTCTTGCATTATCACTATCGAAGAAAGTAATGTAATAATCCTGTGTCGTCGGCAAAATGTGGTCAAAGATATTGGTGTCTGAAGCAATAACCTGATTATCTTCACCATAAACATAAATTTTTGCTGAAGAGGGTAAACGCTTTTGCACATACATCCGCTGTCCTTTGCCCGCAGCCAGCACAAAACGGTACAGCCTGCGGGTAGCAAACTCCCCACGTAACCCATGACTTATTGCACCGCTGGCAAACCTGACTCGCTCTGCCTCTTTATTGAGAGGAAAAGCATCCAAATCAAATAGGTAACCTGTAAACCCCTGCCCTTTCACCTTTATCCAGTTACCCGACCTCCCATTGACTGTGTCCGGACAGAGCGCATTTTCGACAGCATCTACCACCTTTTCTCGTGGCAAGTCTGCAATCCAATTCGTTGAGAATGGTTCTTCAAACAGTCGCGCGCCATTATTATTGATGACATATGACTTCTCCGACTGCCCTTCTTTATACCGACACCCGGATGCTAATGCCGGTAACTCAGCAACAGGTTTCAGATAGGCATTGTAAACATAGCCGGTCTTTCCGGCATAGCGAACCTTAACCCACTCTTTTTGCTGGCCTCTGATAACCTGCGGGTAGACCGTATCACTGATAATCGTGACTTTAGTGTCTTTTTCCAGCTTATCCAACGCATTATCATTCTCTTTACGGGGAATTGAGCGAAGATTTAAACCATCACTACTGATCACAACAAAAGCTTTGCCGGTAAGACCAATAACTTCCCTGTTAGTAAACCTATCCACGGGAAGCAACTCTTCTCCTGAAACAGGCTCTGCTACCTCCTGCCCTCCGGCTCCGACAGGCGAAGAGGACTGCCCGGTATTTTCATTATTGTCTACTGGCACAACAGGCTTTGTGACGGGCATCGTCGGTTGGATATTGATTACGGAAGCAGGCTTATCAGCCTTCGTATCAACAGTCTCACCGGAATTACCCATCGTCATAATCACAAACAAACTGATACCTGCGGTCATGGCTGCCGTTAACAGAATTACAGGTAACGGTTTATGCCAGAAAGGTGTTTTATCAGACAGAACTACCGCAGCCGGCTTATCACTAACTTTTGGCTCAATAGCCGGACCGGTTTTCACATCCATCATTTGCGTATCATCAGCCAAAACAGCTTCAGGTGTAACCGTCATAATATGTGTAACACTGTGCTCATGCTCATAACGCTGAGCAGCATCAGCAAAAGCAGCAATAAATTCCTGCACGCTATTGAATCTGTCAGCAGCTCTTTTAGCTAACGCCTTATGCAGTATCGGCTGAAATAACTGATATTTTTCCGGTAAATCAGGCGGCGGCAGAACAGTATGCTGATGAATAGCCTGCACTAAACTATCAGCCTTACAAACCTTTTCCCCACATAACATCTCATAAGCCACCAGCGCTAAACTGTATAAATCCGAACGGCTATCTAAGTCACTGGTTGCCGCCTGTTCCGGACTCATGTAATGCGCAGTACCCGCCGTTAACCCCATCCGGGTCATTTCACCCGTGGAGTTTTGCAACTTTGCGATCCCAAAGTCTGTTAATACGGCTTCATCATTCCGGCGAAAGAGAATATTTTCCGGTTTAATATCACGGTGGATAAAGCCCTGTTGGTGAGAAAAAGCTAAACCCGCACCAACCTGCCCCAGGATCTGAGCAACCTGATTTGGAGAAAAAGTGCCATTATTTAACCGCTCTCTCAAACTACCGCCAGCAAGATACTCCATAGCCATATAAAAATAGCCGTCAGAAATACCGATATCATAAATTCTGACAATATTTGGATGTTCCAGTTGGGCAACAACTTTTCCTTCATGCAAAAATACATCCTGAAAAACTGCTTGAGAAAACTCGGGCAACATCACCTTTAACGCAACCTTTCTACTCAGTAGCGACTGAGTGGCCAAGTAGACGGTTGCCATTCCCCCTCTTCCCAACTCCTGCTCAATTTTATAATTATCTATATCCAGCTTATTTTTCCCTGACATGATTTCTTCCTGAAGCCACTTGCATGAGTACGTGGGCAATAGTTTAATCAACTTTACCTTACACCTTGATCTGGAGTATTTCCAATCGGAATGGAGGTAAATCACTCCGGACTAGCGCCAGCCTTTAAGTCCGGTTAAATTGCACTTGATTCACGAACCAAAGAGAATTCACAACTATAATCAATTAGCCTGCAATAGTTCTCAGACACATTAACACCGTGAACCTTGCATTAAATCTGCTGGCATCATCTGTGGCACTGCTTCGTCAGTAATTTTCCGGCAAAGGCAGCGCAACACACGGACAGATTTACCCCGACAGATGATGACTATGTCTGAGCGCATAAATTTGGTATCGTCTATATTGAACCATGGGAACAAGAGAGAGTTGGCGTTGCTTGCAACACAATCCAACTTTCTGAAAAAGCGGTACAAGATAATAAGTATGTATGCAAAAAGTTTTATGTCCTCTGCTCCGGACACCTGAGAACTGCTGTCATACCGCTTAATCATTCAGCGAGGCTTTCTGACTGCTCCAAAACCAGCCCTCTGACCTGGTATTTGGGCGTCATAATTTTAGGATAAATAACTACAAATGAACTTCCCAAATATTCCGGATCATCAAATCGAAAAAATCATTGGCGCTGGTGGCATGGCAGTGGTTTATCTTGCCACGCACACTACCATGGGCAACAAACGTGCAGTCAAAGTTATGCAACAGCATTTGGTCAGTGAGGAAGGTTTCCGGGGGAATTTTCTCAATGAAGGTCAGATTGTTGCCAAGCTGAATCATCAAAATATCGTGCAAATTTACGACATGAAAATATCTGGCGATATTTGTTATATGTCAATGGAATACCTCGATGACGGAACCTTAAAAGATAAATTAAAACATCATAAGTTATCTGTTGAAGAAAGCATCTACATACTTCAACAGGTAGGTGCAGGCCTCAATCATGCTCACAATCACAATTACATCCACCGTGACATTAAACCTGCAAACATATTGTTCAAGTCTGATGGTTCAATCAAGCTGGCAGACTTCGGTATTTCAAAGCTACAGAATATATCCGGTGATCTGACTTTAATCGGCCTAAGTCCAGGCACGCCATCTTATATGTGCCCTGAGCAGAGAAATAGTGCACAAATCGATAAACGCTGTGACATCTACTCCCTTGGCCTCGTTTTCTATGAAATGTTAACAGGCAAAAAAGTTGTTCACTCCGATACAAACACACAAGCTATCTTTACACACACTCTGTCTCCCGTATTGCCCCCACAATACCAGTATTTACAACTCACACTTAACAAAGCTTTAGCAAAAAAACCGGAAGACCGTTATAACTCTGTACCCGAATTCCTGAACGACCTTATCCGGGAATCACAACCTAAGTCATCATTCATTATTTCAGGTACACCATCAGCGACAGAACATCAGCAGCAAAGTACTTATTCTGATAATGCACCCACAGTTATCCGGGATAATGCGAGTCAAGATTTTGCACCAACCGTTATCAAAACTGATAACAGAAACCAGCCGCCTTCAGAAACAACAAATAACAAGAAAAAGAAGTCAAAAGCTCCGGTTTTATTGGCATCGCTGGCTATTCTTGCTGGCGGAACCTGGTATGCGAATGAAGAACTTGGTTTCTTAGCAGAATTAGACAAGCTGCTGCCTGTTACAAAAATTGTAGGAACCGAATCAACAACTGAAGCCGAGAAACAGGCTGCTGCCGAAGCCGAGAAACAAGCTG
>JBMZDK010000270.1:0-5662 GCA_049614265.1 Thiolinea sp. | reverse complement strand
GGATTAATCAGCGCCGGATCACTGAAAAAGGCCGGTGTCTCAGCAAAAAAACTCGCCCCCACACCCATCGCACCACGCGCCACAGCATGTCCGTAACTGGTACCACTTTGTGTGCCGTTGACGTCGGTTATCGAGCCACCATTGCTCACCAGCTTAATCTTGCCCGGTTCCGGCCCGGCAATTCGCTGAATCACAATTCCCATCGTCAGGGATGCAGCGGTCGGATTAGTAATCAGCGCCAGTTCGACCGGATCAGAGCCAATATTATTAAATGTCGTGACGCCAATCGCTAACTCAGGATCACATGACTCAAAAAAACCCATCGCTAAATCTGTTTTAGCGCCTTCTCCACCGCTGACCGAGAAAAACGGATCATCCCACTGCAACGTTGGGATAACTGCCCGCCCCGGCCCGACTTCGACTTCCAGACAAACATCAGCAGGCCCGCCTCCGTTAGCGAAGTCAAACAAGTCAGAACCACGCTCTTCACGATAACGGCGTTCATAAGCATCACGGCCATCGTTACCTGCTGAGCTGAAATAGGTCACATCTTTCTCAAAATGTACCTTATCGACAGCCTGGGCAATTATGCCATCCTGGAACATTGGCTCGGCCAGATAACGAATATCATCAACAATCACCCCTGCCCCGGCATCGGCCAGTGCAATAATGCCGTTAGCAAATCCCGCCTGACCATAATTTGCACTATGGAACATCAGCCCGGCATCCGGTGCAATATCATGCACAATTTCCAGCATCCCCCGCCCTTCATCAGTATTGGAAAAGTTAGGACTGCCGCAGACAGACTCCTGCAATACAACAACATCATCCGGTAAATCACCGGACAACACACCGGCTGCTGCGCCACCCAGACAATTATAACTATCCGACAACACCCCGATTTTCACCCCCGCTCCATAAGCCTCATAAGCATGCCGGGCAATATCAGAGCGCATCGCAACATCACCCTGACTGAGCGCACTGCCCTGATTTTTAATCGCTAAAGCATGCCGGGCAAACCGTAACACCGGGACAGCTTCTAATTCTGCTAATCTGCTAACGGGGAAACGGCCAGACACAATACGGCCAAAACGACTGATATCCTGCATCCCTAAAGCCAGTAACTGCTGCTCTAATTCACCGCCATCATTCCCGGCAACAGCATCAATTACGATATAGCCATCCGAAATATCCGGAGCGACAAATTGTAATGAAGGTCTGGCATTTAACACCGGAGCCGCACGCTGTAAACGCACAGCAGGGCCGCGTGTAGCCTGTGGTATTAATCGTTGCAAAACACTACTCAACTTACTGTTATTATTATTTTTTTGCGTTAGCACCCCGGAAAAAGCAGCGCTATCATTTGCATGAGTAACAGTCGTTGGTAAAAAAGAACTGAGTACTAATAGGGAACAGAATACGGTTGAATTAAATTTACTCAAAGCTATCATCCTCGCAGGCCACTGATAAAATTGGCTTATTGGGAATAAGCCATGCCATTTATGATTAGATAGCTATATACTTTTAATAAACAAATTTAATTCAAACTAAGCAAATTCTTTGATGAGCGGGAACAACACACCTGATCAAACAAGAATCACCAATACCAAAGTGTTGAAACCAACATTGAAGCCCCAGCTCTCCTCAGGCAGTAAAAATTTTCAACAAACAAAAGCCACGGCCAATCAGTTTTGAGCGTTCAAAACCAGTCTCAGCACTTATGCCATGCTTCCACTACCCGCGCTTCATTAAGGCATTGACTGAATTCTGAATCGATTGCAGTTCATTGGGGTAATCATGTTCAAACGTAGTTTTATTGCCATTCTCAATCTCCAGCATTTCCTGCTCAAAACGCCTGATCGGAGCCATAACCCACCCGGTGAAAATAAGCTGTGCAACCAGCAATAATGCCGCAGTGATGACAAGTAACAGCAGGAGTGTCGAGATAAGGTCATAGATCTCTGCTTCAATGTCAGCTATCGAGGTAGCAACGATAAACAGAAATGCTTTTCTCCCTCCATCAACTTTCATGGAAAACGTTTGCATCGCTACCATATACTGCGTTGGTTCTTCTCCCTCTGTCACCGGTAATGAGTACACCCGCTTAGCCTGTACCGGATAAACTTCCCGCCTTTGCTTCTCAGCTTCTAAATGCAGCGTTTCGAAATCAAACAGTGCAAAATTATTTTTTACTTCCTGTTGATCAACGTTGTTGTTATCCAATGAATCCCAGATGACTTTCTGTTGCGATACATCCCAAAGATAAGCAAAACGTTCTTTGCCGCTGGTTATCAGCTTACGTTCATTGAGAAATGACTCAGCGTCAGAGCTATTCGGATCAGCGATGACAAACGTGCCGTTTTCATATTCAATATACCCCAGCAGATCAAGCGCAGTACGTTCCAGTTCATCACCAACCGCCTCCGTTCTGCTTTGATAAATACTAAGGCTTAACAGGGCACCTAACACTAAAATACCCATAATAATAATCACAATACCATTCAATAAATGGCGACCACGCAACGAGCGCATCATCCCTGATTCTCCTTATATTGTTAGACACTCAATCCTTGTTACAGGTTTTTCTTAGATAAACATAGTATAAAATTTAGACAAAACGCTGACAGCTTCCGCTAACACCAGTTAAAAGATCCTGAGTTTTTAGCGTCAACCCACACAAGCAATTCAATAAGATCAACAGATAAGCAGTGCGGAAAAAACCCTCAGATATCCAGGCTGCAAGCTAACGGAGCAGGAAATATAAAACTCCTGAAAACTATTTCACACGTACTTATAAGACAGCTCTGCTGTCACCCTCTTTCACCCGACATTATTACACCCCACCGTCTTTATGCCGTGGTAACCGGTCAGTAATTTCATACCACTCAGCACCATAATCGCTAAAAACAGGCGTAGCGAACCTCAGTTGATCAGTTAATGACTGACTTCACCGAAAAAGCACCGGGCTTTGTAAAGAAGGTTGTTGTTTTTTAAAGCGTACTTACTATTGATTAACGCAGATCAGGTAATAAAGGTAACTCATCTGGCATTTTCCGACACAGGAAGGACAAAAAGGTTCACTACACTGCACAATTGAGAGGCTGCTATAGCATTAATTTTGATGGTATTTTATGCGTTTTCTTTAAACTGCAGCAGATCATCCGTGATCTCATACCAACTTGCACCATGATCTGTGAACAGGTGTGCCACCGGCCTGAGATCAATAGCAGTGTCCAGAGTTCCAAGCGCAAATATGACCAACCCCCGCTCATCACCTTCCGCTTCAAAAATCAGACTGGAACCACAATTCGCACAAAACTTCCGTAACGTGGCATTCTCTGCCCGGTAGGTTTTCAACAGCTCCTTCCCTGCAACCCAACGAAAATCATCTGCATTTGCGGAAGCGAAAGTGGCAAAAGCAGCACCATGGAATTTACGGCACATTGAACAGTGGCAATTTCCTATACGGGAATCAATTTCCGCAACTTCATATTGAATGGAACCGCAAAGACATTGGCCTTTGTAAGGGAAGTCCGAGACATCTTTCATAGTTTGCTTTTCTCCGTCTATCACTTGCTGATATAAAACGATAGAGCCAGCGTGTTTGGAATGCTTTCCAGTTATTAAAAATCAAACAACCTGACTTTCAAACAGCTGTCGCGTTGCTTCATCCGCCGGATAATACTGCTCGATCACCAGCTCCTGCGCGGTAATATCAATCGGTGTCCCAAACGATGTCAGTGTGGTGAAAAACTTCAGCACATTACCCGCCAATTCAAAATCCACATACACCATCGGTTCAGGCTGCTGCCGCAGGTTAATCTGCCGCCAGTGTTGCGGAGTATCGGGGTAGGAAAACAGTGTTTCCAACAGTTCAGTATGCCGCCCCGGATGTGCCGTTTTTTCATGATGCAGGCGCTGAATAATCACACTCGCCACTTCGTCCCAGTTACGGATAAATGGTTTGGCGCCTTGCGGATCGAATAACATTTCTGCGACATTGTCCGATGCTGTAAACCCCGGACTCAATGCCTGCACCTGTTGCAGAAAACGCTGGAAGCTCTGATTCGCCAGCACAATATTCCAGTTCCAGTCCAGCACCATGGCCGGATAAGGCTCATGTTTCTCCAGCATGCTATTGAGTGCAAACTGCACATTCTGCATTTTATCCTGGTGCACCGGTGTCCGCTCATAATGCTCAGCAAATCCGGCACAGCTCAACAACTGATTACGGTGGCGCAGCGGTACATCCAGCGCATCGGCCAGCAATAGCACCATCTCTTTGCTGGGTTTGGCGCGGGCAGTTTCTAAAAAGCTGATATGTTTGCTGCTGATACCGGCTTCCAGCGACAAATCAAGCTGACTAAAGCCTTTATTCTTCCGCCAGAAACGCAATTGCTCACAAAATGTTTCCATGGGTCGTCTCCTGCTAATCCCATCAGTTTAGCCGATAACCACGCCAGTGATCTTACCTCTGAGGTAATTGCTGCGATTACCCCAAGCTGTCAGGCTGCAATGATTCTTTCTAACGGAGTTCAGGCAATGACACTCAAAATCTATCTCACTGCTTCATGGCTAATTATTATCGCGATTACCTGGTACGCCATCACTACACTGGGAATCAACTTTCTGCCCTGGTTCTTTGGTGACATGCTGAATCATGGCTGGCGCATGCAGTTCAATGTTGATTTCGCCATCCATCTCATCCTGTTTGCCAACTGGGTGCTATGGCGTGAAGGCTTTAATCAGCGCGGCATTATCTGTACAGCACTGGTATTTCTCGGTGGCCTGTTCACCCTGCCGTATTTGCTGCACAGGCTGTATAAAGCCAATGGCGATATCAGGCTCCTGTTACTCGGCAGACATGCCTGATAGCTGAATGTTGGTGGCCTGCGACTATCAGCAAGCTACCAACACACCTGAACCGCGTGGTAAATTCTCAGATACCCAATGCCTGTGGGCTAACAAGAGACTAACACTTCTGAAAACTCCCGCTCACGGGCTTTATTTAATCGTCTCAGCAAAATGTTTCAGCGCTTCATCCATCGTCACCACCGGCAACTTTCGCTTCAGCCAACCCGGCCCGTTATGATTACCGTGCATACTCTCCGAGACATCCACGATATCGGTGATCCCGTTCTTCTCCAGAATTGCTGCCACATACTGCGTGCGCCCGCCGGTGGCACAGATCAGACCCAGCTTTTTATCGCCACGCTGAGCCAGAATCCGGTTGAGGTGTTTACCAAAACTGTTCTCATGCATGCTAACCGGAAACGCCCCTTCCGCGACGCCATCTTCTTTCCATTCCTCCGCCGCACGAATATCCAACAGGAACAGCTTTCCGGCTTTAATTGCAGCCTGCGCTTCCGGTGCTGACATAATTTGTGGTGCGGCATGAATCGGCGAAGTCAGCAACAGGCTGAGCAGCAATGCCGTGAATAATGTCAGGCGATTAGGCAATATAATTTTCATGATTAGATCCTGGTTAAAGCTTCACTGTACCACCAGCCATGCGGGCTTCAAATATCTCCGGTGTGAATAAGGACGCAAGCTCTAATCCGCTGCACACATAAGCGCTGAATCACTCTTTAAATCCCGGATACTGCGGGTAATCATCAAGGATCACATCCCAGTCGGCTTTACTGGCGACGAACATGTGGTA
>JBMZDK010000269.1:0-5705 GCA_049614265.1 Thiolinea sp. | reverse complement strand
AGGGGAGACAGAGGGGATTTATCTTTTTGCTTTACTCCCCCTCGCCCTTTCAAAGGGAGAGGGGGCCGGGGGGTGAGGGTTCAACTACCTATCCGCCAGCCCCACATAATCCCGCTTGTCAGCCCCCGTATACAGCTGCCGTGGCCGACCAATCCGGTTTTCCTCGTCACCCATCATCTCATTCCACTGTGAGATCCAGCCAACCGTCCGCGCCAGCGCAAACATCACGGTAAACATGCTCACCGGAATCCCCATGCTCAGGAAGATGACACCGGAGTAGAAATCGACATTCGGGTACAGATTACGCTGTTTGAAATACTCATCATTCAGTGCAACCTGTTCCAGCTCACGGGCAATATCAAATAGCTTCTGGTGCGGGTTGTCCGGCGGTAAACGATCCAGAATCTCATTCGCTAACTCACGAATAATCTTCGCACGCGGGTCATAGTTCTTATAAACCCGGTGACCAAAGCCCATCAGACGGAAGTTATCATCCTTGTTCTTCGCCTTATCCACCCAGTACTGCAGCGACTCACCGGACTCGCTAATCGCGGTCAGCATATTAACCACGGCCTCATTGGCACCACCGTGCGCAGGCCCCCAGAGTGAAGCGATACCCGCAGCAGTGGCCGCAAATGGATTCGCTTCTGAACTACCCGCCAAACGTACAGTTGAGGTTGAGGCATTCTGCTCATGATCGGCATGCAGGATGAAAATCACATCCAGTGCCTTAGCCATTAACGGATCAACTTTGTATTCCTCTGTCGGCGAGGCGAACATCAGGTGCAGAAAATCCTCGGCATAATTC
The DNA here is from genome assembly GCA_049614265.1 of Thiolinea sp. Taxonomy (GTDB): domain Bacteria; phylum Pseudomonadota; class Gammaproteobacteria; order Thiotrichales; family Thiotrichaceae; genus Thiolinea. Next base: position 4,897 of record JBMZDK010000269.1, on the reverse strand, counting down.
AGGTCATTGCGTGGGTAACTGAACGGCAGCCCCATGTGATAACGGTAGCTCCACGCTGCGATTGTCGGCATTTTGGCGATAAGCCGGTGTGCCGAACGCATACGCTGTACCGGATCATGAATATTCAGGTCATCATGATAAAATGCTGACAATGCGCCAACCACGCCCACCATAATCGCCATTGGGTGCGCGTCACGACGGAAACCACGGAAGAAATACTGCATCTGATCGTGCAGCATGGTGTGTTTAGTGATGGCATCATCAAACGTCTGCATTTCTGTTTGATTTGGCAGTTCACCGTTCAGCAATAAATAACACACCTCGAGAAAAGAGCTTTCCTCGGCCAGCTGTTCAATGGGATAACCCCGGTACATCAAAGTGCCTTCGCCACCGTCCAGATAGGTAATAGCACTGGAACAACTCGCCGTCGCCATATAACCCGGATCATACGTAAAATAGCCGAGCTCTTTGTACAAGCGGCGAATATCGATCGTCTTCGGCCCTACTGTCGGGCTTAAGACATCCAGTTCGACTGCTTTGCCGGTTAGATTGTCAGTTAGGGTAACGGTATGTTTGGTCATCTGGCACTCCAATCGTGTCAATGAAAATATAATTTCGCGCTGCCCGCAGTCATCCGTGCCAACCCCAACCCACTTCAGCGGGTAATAGCACAACCACTACGGCCAATAATCTTTTTGAGGGGAATCAGGTAAGAAGACCGTCTGTCAACGGCCCTCTTGATAGCTTCTGTCAGCTCAACGCAGCAGCAACACCCTGCCCCAGTTCAGCCGGTGATTTAACCGTGTGGACACCTGCCGCTTCCAGTGCGGCAAATTTTTCCTGCGCCGTGCCTTTGCCGCCAGCGATAATCGCCCCGGCATGCCCCATCCGCTTGCCTTTTGGTGCAGTTACGCCTGCAATATAGGCAGCGACCGGCTTGGTCACATAATCCTTAATGAACTCAGCCGCTTCTTCTTCAGCCGTACCGCCAATCTCACCACACATCAGAATGGCTTCAGTCTGCGGGTCATCCTGGAATAAACGCAGCGCATCGATAAAGCTGGTACCCGGAATCGGATCGCCGCCGATACCAATACAGGTACTCTGGCCCCATTCGTTAGTCTGTTTAACCGCTTCGTAAGTCAGCGTTCCGGAACGTGAAACAATGCCAATCTTGCCGGGTTTGTGAATATGTCCCGGCATAATGCCAATCTTGCATTCACCCGGTGTAATCACCCCCGGACAGTTCGGGCCAATCAAACGCACGCCTAAACTGTCGACAATCATTTTAGCTTCCAGCATGTCGAGTGTCGGTATGCCTTCAGTGATACAGACAATCAGCTCCACACCGGATTCCGCTGCTTCAACAATCGAATCTTTACAAAATGGCGCTGGCACATAGATAACAGAAACATCCGCATCAGTTTCCGCCACAGCTTCGCGCATGGTGTTGAACACCGGCAAACCGAGATGTTCCTGCCCACCTTTTCCCGGTGAGGTGCCACCCACCATTTTGGTACCATAGGCAATGGCCTGTTCGGTGTGAAAAGTCCCCTGGCTACCGGTAATACCCTGACACAGAACCTTAGTCTCTTTATTGATTAAGACGCTCATGCTTCACCTCCTACCGCAGCAACAATCTTACGCGCCGCATCACCAAGGTCATTCGCCGCAATCACGTCCAGGTCAGACTCATTTAACAAAGCCGCCCCTTCTTCCGCATTGGTTCCTTCTAAACGCACCACAATCGGCACATCAACATTCACCTGTTGCACCGCTTGCATGACACCTTCCGCAATCAGATCACAGCGAACAATACCACCAAAGATATTCACCAGAATTCCTTTCACATTGCTATCGGAGAGGATAATCTTGAACGCTGCGGTTACCCGTTCAGCCGTCGCACCACCACCCACATCAAGGAAGTTAGCCGGTTCGCCGCCGGACAGCTTGATAATGTCCATGGTCGCCATCGCCAGACCCGCACCATTGACCATGCAGCCAATATTACCGTCCAGCGAGACATAGTTCAGATCCCACTCGGAGGCCTCGATTTCACGCGCATCCTCCTGAGATTCGTCACGCATTTCTTCCAGCGCTTTCTGGCGGTACATCGCATTGCTGTCAATATTGACTTTACCATCCAGACAAATCAGATCACCTTCAGCCGTCACCACCAGTGGATTCACTTCAACCAGTGCCAGATCTTTTTCAACAAACATCCGGCAAAAACCTGCCAGCAGCTTGCCAAACTGTTTGATTTGCTTGCCTTCCAGCCCCAAACCAAATGCCAGCTCACGTGACTGGTAAGGCATCAGGCCACAGACCGGATTGATTTGTGCTTTCAGAATCTTTTCCGGTGTTTCATGCGCCACCTTCTCAATTTCCATCCCGCCTTCTGTCGACGCCATGATGGTGATGCGCTGGCTGGCACGGTCAATCACCGCACCGAGGTATAACTCACGATCAATATTGCAGGTTTCTTCCACCAAAATGGTGTTAACCGGCTGTCCCTCAGCATCTGTCTGGTAAGTCACCAGATTAGTGCCGAGCAATGAACCGGCAAACTCACCGGCTTCCTGTGGTGAATCAAACAGCTTAACGCCACCGGCTTTCCCCCGGCCTCCGGCGTGAACCTGCGCTTTAACCACGACTTTTTCTGTGCTGAGTGAAGCTGCCGCGGCTTCTGCTTCCGCTGCGGTGCTGGCTGTCTTGCTTACCGGTACCGGCAAACCATACTGGCTGAATACAGCCTTGGCCTGATACTCGTGCAAATTCATGTTGTGTTCCTTAATCTTTTCAGGAAAATAAAATTCGGAATAATGCGCTGTTTAACGCTTCTTATTAATGCCATGCAACGCCCGGCCATCAACTGACAGCATGGCTTCGTGCATGGATTCTGACAGGCTGGGGTGAGCGAAACACATACGCGCCAGATCTTCGGAGGAGGCTTCACACTCCATCGCAACAACCGCCTGGCCAATCAGCTCAGATGCCATCGGCCCGACAATATGTACGCCCAAAATCCTGTCGCTGGATGCATCAGCCAGCACCTTGATCAGTCCTGCGGCCTTGTCCATCGCTTTGGCCCGGCCATTAGCCGCAAAAGAAAAACTGCCGCTGCGGTATTCAACCCCCGCCGCTTTCAATTCAGCTTCAGTCTGTCCCACCCAGGCAATTTCAGGGTCGGTATAAATCACCCAGGGAATGGTGTTGTAGTCGATGTGCGGCTTCTGCCCCACCAGACGCTCAGCCACTAATACCCCCTCTTCAGAGGATTTGTGAGCCAGCATAGGTCCGCGCACACAATCACCAATTGCATAAACACCGGGAAGATTGGTTTCACAATGCTCATTCACTGCAATGCGGCCACGCTCATCCAGCTCCAGCCCGACTGCCGGATCGGCAATGTCTGTTGTATTTGGCTTGCGGCCCACCGCAACAATCAAACGGTCAACGCTGAGTGTCTGCTCACCTTTTTTATCCGTGTAACTAATGGTAATGCCATCATCTGTCACTTCCACTGCCGACACTCTGGAGCCAAGGCGAATATCCAGCTTCTGCTTACGGAACTGCATGCGGGCTGCTTTACCCACATCTTCATCCGCCGCCCCCAGGAAAGTATCCATGGCTTCGAGAATCACGACCTCAGAGCCTAAACGCCGCCAGACACTGCCCATTTCCAGACCAATAACACCGGCACCAATAACTCCCAGGCGTTCCGGCACGCTTTCCCAGTCCAGCGCCCCGGTGGAATGCACAATTCGCTCATCCAGCCAGCGGGCAATCGGCAGCTCAATCGGTGCGGAACCGGTGGCGAAGATCACATTATCCGCCGCATGCTGCGTCACGGAGCCATCACGAGCCGTCACTTCAACCTGTTTTTCCGCCAGCAAACGACCACGCCCCTGTAGCCAGGTAACACCGTTCGCCTTAAACAACTGGGCAATACCGCCGGTTAACTGCTGAACAATTTTGTCCTTACGCGCAATCATCTGCGGAATGTCCACCCGCATCTCTTCCACGGTAATACCGTGATCAAGATTATGGTGCTGCAATTCCTCGACCCGCTCTGAACTTTCCAACAGTGCTTTTGACGGAATACAACCCACATTCAAACAGGTTCCACCCAAAGCAGGTTTGTCCTGTTTATTAATCCACTCTTCCACACAGGCGGTTTTCAGACCCAGCTGTGCACAGCGAATCGCAGAGACATAGCCACCGGGGCCACCGCCAATCACGATTACATCATATTTATCTGTCATGTCCGGCCCCTACACATCCAGCAGAATGCGAACCGGATTTTCCACCAGCTCTTTAATCGTTTTCAGGAAAGTCACCGCGCCTTTACCATCAACAATACGGTGGTCATAAGACAGCGCCAGGTACATCATGGGGCGAATAACAATCTCGTCATTCACCACCACCGGGCGTTTCTGAATCGCATGCATGCCTAAAATCGCGCTTTGCGGCGGGTTGAGGATAGGCGTTGACAACAGGGAACCGAACACGCCACCGTTACTGATAGTGAATGTGCCGCCAGTCAGGTCGGACATATCCAGTTTGCCAGCCTGTGCTTTCTGGCCATAACCGGCAATCGTCGATTCGATATCCGCCATACTCATGTTTTCAGTATTGCGCAATACCGGCACCACCAAGCCACGCTTGGACGATACCGCAATTCCGATATCACAATAGTTGTGGTAGACAATTTCATTGCCATCAATAAAGGCGTTGATTTCCGGAAAACGCTGCAAGGCAATGGTAGACGCCTTCACAAACAGCGACATGAAACCCAGGCGGGCATCGTGCTGTTTTTCAAACATCTCTTTGTATTCTTTGCGCATATCCATCAGCGGCTTCATATCGACTTCATTAAAAGTCGTCAGCATCGCTG
>JBMZDK010000268.1:0-5706 GCA_049614265.1 Thiolinea sp. | reverse complement strand
CGGCCAACCAAATGTAATATGATTATGCTGTAATTATTGTCGCTTGCAAGATACGCTTGTATACAATTTTGTAAGCTCGGCCAGATTCAGAGTGAGTCAACGGCCAGACAAATTTTCCGTAAAAAAGCGCTGGATCAGCTGGCAGTACCAGAGCGGCTTAGTCATTTGGGCATGCATACTATAGTGCCTGAAGGTGGTGGCACGTTTTCCGGCGGACAGCGACAGCGGTTGATTATTGCACGGGCGTTGGTTAACCGGCCACGTATTCTCTTGCTGGATGAGGCGACCAGTGCACTTGATAATAAAACGCAGGCGATGGTCAGCGAGAGTCTGGAAAAGATCAAAGCGACGCGTATTGTGGTGGCTCACCGGCTGTCAACGATCCGTAATGCAGACCGGATTATTGTGCTGGATAAAGGAGAGATTCGCGAGAGTGGTAGCTATGATGAATTGATGGCAGATGAAGGGGTGTTTTATCGCCTGGTGCAGCGGCAGTTGCTCGCTTCGTGAAATTATCTCTTTGTTTTAGCAGGTTTTTTCGGAACTATGCACAGTTGGTCTGTTTTTTGTACATAAAGTGCGTGTATCACAGATAAGTGGGTGCTCCCATGAAAATATGATCTTGTTCATTTCAACGATGTCTTGCGAGGAGACTTACAATGTTCAACCCACAAAAAAATACATTACCTGTTGTTAAAACATCCATGCTGGCAGCTCTGTTGCTGACTATCAGTAGCGCAGTACAGGCAGAAACGTTCAGCGGATATTACAAGTTCCAAACGATGTTTTTAGAGAAAGAGAACAAATGTCTGGAGGGTAATAAGCTGGCGGCAGGCTCAACGCTTGGTGGTGCTGCATTTATGGATAATTGCCAGAATGTATCGGGGCAGCTGTGGAAGTTTGTCCCGGCTGGTAATGGTTATTATCGTCTGCAAACGATGTTCCTTGAAAAAGAAAATAAATGTCTTGAAGGCAATAAAGTGGGTTCAGGCTCAACACTCGGTGGTGCTGCTTTCATGGACAATTGTCAGAATGTTAGCGGGCAGTTATGGAAGCCTGTTGCGACAGGGAATGGCTATTATCGATTAAAAACGATGTTTTTAGAGCCGGAAAATAAATGCCTCGAGGGTAATAAGTTTACGCCTTCTTCGACCTTGAAAGGAGCGGCGTTTATGGATAATTGTCAGAATGTATCAGGTCAGCTGTGGAAGTTCGTCAAAGTTCAGTGATCAGGTGGGCGCCGATTGGAACGGAGTCTCACAATTGAAATGTTGCTGAGACTCCGGACGGCTTTAAATGAGTGTGGCGTGGTATGGTCAATATTGGTATTGTCCGAATCCTGAATATATCGTATCAATACTCTACCATCACTGGATGAAATAAAGCCGCATGAATTACCTGGAAAGCCAAGCTCTACAAGTAACGCCTCACCCCACTGCCTTACAGGGTAAAATTACTCTGCCGGGTTCAAAATCTATTACCAATCGCGCTTTGCTGTTAGCAGGTCTGGCGAATGGGGAAAGCTTGATTTCCGGTGCGCTGAGTAGTGATGATACGAAGTACATGGCTGCTGCCCTGCGTCAGTTAGGTGTGGATGTTGAGAAGATCTCACCTACCGAATTTCTGGTGAAAGGGACTGGGATACTTCAGCACAGCGACCAGCCTTTATTCCTTGGCAATGCGGGCACAGCAACCCGGTTTCTTACCGCAGCAGCAATGTTGATTACCGGTGAAACGGTGGTTGATGGTGATGAACATATGCGCAAACGTCCCATCAGTGGTTTAACGGATACGTTGCGTGATATGGGAGTTGAGGTTACGGAGAGTAATGGCTGCCCGCCGGTTACCATCAGTGGCACTGGTCATTTTCCTCAGCAGCATGTACTGGTGGATGGCAGTTTATCCAGCCAGTATCTTTCAGCTATTTTGATGGCAGCCGCCTGTAATGATCAACCGGTTGATGTTGAGGTAAAAAACCCGAATCTTGATGCGCGCGGTTATATTGATATTACATTGTCGGTGATGCGTGCTTTTGGGGCGGAAATTGAGGAAGTAGAGGCCGGAAAGTGGCGGGTACAAAATACGGGTTATCAGGCGCAAAACTATAAAGTGGAACCTGATGCCTCCGCTGCAACTTATCTTTGGGCAGCAGAGCGCCTGACTTCAGGCAATATTGATTTAGGCGTCAATCCCGGGACACTCACGCAACCTGATGCTAAGGCATATACCGTTATGCAGCAATTTCCGCATATGCCTGCTGAGATTAACGGCTCGCAAATGCAGGATGCCATACCAACGCTGGCTGTATTGGCTGCGTTTAATCATACACCGGTAACCTTTACCCATATCGGTAATCTACGGGTGAAAGAGTGTGACCGGATCCATGCTGTAGTGACAGAGCTGAATAAGATTAAGCCCGGATTAGCGACAGAAGAACAAACCAGTTTAACAGTGAATGCTGACCCTGAGTTGATAGGGCAAAACTGTCCGGCAATGATTCATACCTATGCTGATCACCGTATTGCGATGAGCTTTGCCTTAGCAGGCCTGGTCACTGAAGGTATTCAAATCCTTGACCCCGGTTGTGTTGCTAAAACTTATCCTGGTTATTGGGATGATCTTAGTTCATTAGGGGTGGAACTGGTGTAGAGAAAATTTTCTCTCAAAATCCGGGTAATTTTGCCAGATAGCCGTTGAACCGGGGTACGGAAGCTTTGTGGTGCATAGCCTCATTCGATTCAACGTGATCAGTTTTATGCTGACTGACTCGGGACTGTCAGCAATACTCAGGCCCTTTACCCGATTTGATTTTGAACTTCCCCCCGAAAGTAGCTGATCAGGTTATCCGTCGCAATCTCAAATAATCTGGATACTGCTTCAGGGGTGTTATATCCAATATGCGGCGTTAGCACGACATTTTTCATCTCAGTTAACGGGTGTTCTGACGGCAAGGGTTCGTCATGAAACACATCCAGGGCAGCGGCACTCAGCTTTCCCGTTTGCAACGCCTGAATCAGTGCATTTTCATTGACCAGCTCGGCACGGGCGGTGTTTATCAATATCGTCCCGGTTCTCATTGTGTCAAATGCAGTTTGATCAATGAGACCTGCCGTTTGGACGTTGGAAGCCAGATGTAATGAAATAACGTCGCAATGTTGATAAATGGTCTCAAGCGCGCACAGCTCAACACCGTATTGTTTCTCAAGTTCCGGATTCATGCTACGCGTCCATACCAACACGCGCATACCGAACGCCTTACACAGTTGCGAAAATTGCCTGCCAATACCGCCAAAGCCCACCAGACCAATACATTTTCCATGTAGCTCTATCGCCGGTTTATCTGGCTGCCAGCTACCATTGCGCATTTCGTGGTCATATTTTGGAATATGACGGCATACTGATAGCAGCAAAGCCATGGTGTGTTCAGCAACCGTGATATCAGAGTAGCCGGGGCAGTTGCAGACAACAATGTTCTGCGCAGCAGCTTGGTTAGTGTCGATAAACTTATCAGCGCCAACACCGGTAAAACTGATCACTTCCAGCTTATCTGCCTGCTGCATGACTTCGGCTGGCAGGCCCCAGCCCAGTAAAAGACCTTGGGCACCGGCTATCCGCTCAATATATTCTTCATGCGAGCCGGGTTGTCCGGTATAGATTTTCAGGTTGGCAATATTGCGCAGGTGGGCAAACTGTTCTTTATAGAGAACTTCCTCATCGCCATCTGCATCGGGATAGACAATCAACGGTTTTTCAGCCATAACTAAAGCGCTCGCTATGATAGAAAATCATCATGACTCGTATTTATTACCTGCCGTAGAGCGGATGGGGTGCGTGTCATAAATCAGGTCTAAGTGCTTTATTTTGCTGCCTTCAGGCCCGAATGTGAAGAGATCCATTACTTTAAAGGTAATCAGTGTGCCATCCTTAACTGTCCAATCATATTGAAAATAAGCCGTTGCATGGTATTGTTCAGTCGTACTGATAAAAATATCAATTGGCGTAATGACGTTAAGGCTTGAGGCCCCATTTAAGCGGTCAAAGAAAGCCCCGGCTTCCATTTCACCTAAAAAAGGCGATCTTACCCGGCCATCAGGCCCAAACAAGGTCTTAATGGTTGCGTAGTCACTCTCGCCAAGCGCCTTCATGTATGTTTGGAGCACACTAATATAGGGATGCATACAAATACCTCTGTCAGAAATGTATTCCGGTTATCTTAACCGTTTTGAGGAGCAAGATAAGCCAAATCCAGTCAAAAAAAGCGCCTTCCACTGTTATGGCCCGGCGACCATTGCCGCAGCGGTTTATGAAGGGCATCGCTATGCACAGGAACTTAATAGCGATATTGACCCTGATGGTGTGCCATTCAAGACCATTAAATATGATCTTGAACTGGGGGGCTGAAGAGCATGATTTGAACGCCACGTTTTTCGCCCCTGCTTCGGGTTGGTGTAGATGTTTCAGATGAGTTAGATACACCTACACCACTTGACCTCAGCTAATATGATATCTACCCGTATTGTTTTGCTTCTAATGCTGCAATCCGGTCTTCCAGCGGTGGATGGGTGGTAAAAATCTTCTTCAGACCATCTCCCAGGCCACCGGCAATACCAAATGCTGCCATCTCACCAGGCAAATCATGGCCGGAATGTGCGCTTTGTAAACGTTTCAGTGCGGCAATCATCTTTGCGCGTCCAGCCAGATCAGCACCCGCTTTATCTGCATGAAATTCCCGGTAGCGTGAGAACCACATCACGATGGCAGTAGCAATAAAACCTAAGAAAATTTCGGCAATAATAGAGCCAATAAAGTAGCCCATACCCATGCCGCCATTTTCATCCTCGTCACTGCGCAGGAAGCTATCCACTGCCATACCAATAATACGGGCAAAGATAATAACAAAGGTATTCAGCACGCCCTGTAACAGCGTTTGCGTCACCATATCACCATTGGCGACATGACCAATTTCATGCCCCAGCACGGCTTCAACTTCATCAGCAGTCATCTGATTAAGCAGTCCCGTACTCACTGCCACCAGCGCATCATTTCTTTTTGCACCGGTTGCAAAGGCATTCGGGTCAGGAGAGTGAAAAATACCTACTTCCGGCATACCGATACCAGAGGCTTCCGCCTGTCGACGTACCGTTTCCACAAGCCAGCGTTCCTGAGGTGTTTTCGGCGTTTCGATAATTTCCACACCCATGCTGCGTTTCGCCATCCATTTGGAAAGCCACAAACTGATGAATGCACCGCCAAAACCAAAGATCAGCGCCATAATGGCAATACCGGTGAAACTGCCACCACCGACCTGTATCCCAAATACCGCTGAAATGATATTCCAGGTAATAAACAGCACTGCCAATACACCAAAATTGGTCAATGCCAGCATCATAATTCGTTTCATATTGACTGCCTGATCTGCTAATAATTCCTATTAAATATTTGGGGAAAGATGCTTGGTTTCAAGCTGTTGAAGATGACAAAATGTTAATAGTTCGTGGTTTGTAAGCTGACTTTCCAGCGCAAGCTTTCACTCTGTATGTTCAGGGCTGTCAGCATGTGGCCTGCGACTGTCATAATCTGGAAGCTTTTCAGGCGCACATGCAGTCTGTAGGCGGTCAGGCGGGGATGAAGCGTTCAGTCGGATGCCACAGAATTGATCTGTTCCGGCTGAGCAGGCACAAGGGTATAATGATCAAAACCACAGCA
>JBMZDK010000267.1:0-5716 GCA_049614265.1 Thiolinea sp. | reverse complement strand
TAGCCTTCTCAAACCGCCGCAACAGCTTATTCCCACGCTCAACCGCGCTATCCATCGCTTCCTGAGCGCTCTTGTCACCAGACCAAACCGCTTCCAGTTCTTCGTCGATAATGCCGCGAATCTGGTCGAAGTTACCCAGGCGCAGGCCTTTGGAATCAGCAGTTGGCGCTTTGCCAGTCATCTGGATAATCGCGATGTCAGTACCTGGATTCTTCTCGTAGAAACCTTCTTTCTTGGTTTGCTCATAAGCAGGCAGCGTAATCGGCAGGTAACCAGTGTCCTGATGCCATTTAGCCTGAATGTCTGAGCTGGACAGAAAATCGAGGAACTGCGCTACACCTTTGTATTCCTCAGCTTCATGACCGGACATGACCCAGAGTGAAGAACCACCGATAATGGTGTTTTGCGGTGCACCTTCAGCTTCAGACCAGTAAGGCAGTGAGCGAATTTCAAAGTCAAATTTTGCTTCTTTCTTCACCCCGGCATAACCCGCAGATGACTCAGTGAACAGCGCACATTCACCGGCACGGAAGTTAGCACCGCCTTCGTTACGGCGTCCGTGGTAAATGAATTTACCGTCTTTCGCCCAGTCACCCATGGTTTGAATGTGCTTGACCTGTAACGGGCCATTGAAGCTCAGTTCAGTGTCCAATCCGGCAAAGCCGTTTTCTTTACTGGCGAAGGCAACATTGTGGTAAGCCGACATGTTTTCTAAATGTACCCAGCTCTGCCATGCAGTGGTAAGCGGGCATTTATGTCCGGCTGCTTTCAACTTGTCCAGCACCTCACCAACGTTTTCCCAGGTAGACAGATCGACATCACCTTCGATACCCGCATCTTTCAGTGCATCTTTATTGACATAGATGACCGGTGTAGATGAGTTATAAGGCAGCGACAGCATTTCGCCATCAGTTGTGGTGTAGTAACCCTTAACCGCACCCAGATAAGAATCCGGTTTGAATTCCTGTCCGGCATCAGCCATGACTTTATGCACCGGATTAATCGCACCTTTGGCCGACATCATGGTCGCGGTACCCACTTCAAACACCATTAACAGGTGCGGCTGTTCTTTAGCGCGAAATGCTGCGATACCGGCATTCAGCGTTTCAGAGTAGTTACCTTTATGTGAAGCAACGACTTTGTAGTCCGATTGGGATGCATTGTATTTCTCGACCTGTTCGGCGAGTAACTCTCCCAGACGACCAGTGAAGGCGTGCCACCATTGAATTTCGGTTGCTGCCAGGGCGGGAGTTGCTGCGGATAACAGGCCCCCGGCCAGCAGTGAGCTGATAAGCAGACGTTTCATATTATTTCCTCCTGATGATTGAGCCGGGAGTAGCGTACCCATGCCATTTATTACGTGATTGCTGATGGCAGATTACCGCTATCGTTGGAAAGAATGCTCCCGGCCAGTTAGTAGTCCAGCTAAATCTAAGCAAAACATGTCAGGAAGTATAATTCAAGTGGATTTATTGTTTTTTTTATATAACATAATATTATAGTTAAATATAGAGCATCCACCTCCGCAAACGTGAAAGTTGCTACACAAACTTTTACAGTGAAAAGTGATACGCAATCATGAAGGGCAACAATGGCAATTCAAATCCGGCAGTTAGAAGCATTCAGAGCAGTAGCACAATGTGGCAGCATGACGCAGGCGGCGGCCGAGCTGGATATCTCACAGCCTGCAGTGAGCCGTTTACTCAGCAGCCTGGCGGAGTCAGTGGGCTTTAAACTTTTTGAACGCAAGGGACGACAGTTAAGGCCAACACAGGAGTCGCGCTTTTTACTGCGTGAAGTGGGGCGTTTACTGGATAGCGTGAGTCATATTGATGAGTTGGTGCATAATCTGACTAACCGCAAGGCCGGGCATTTGCGGATAGCCTGCCTGCCTGGTTTTGCTACCAGCCATATGCCGGGGGTGTTGGCGGGTTTCCTGGCGGATAAACCAGGGGTAACGGTGACGTTGGAACCGGACAGACCGGAACATATTCTGGAATGGATTATTGGTGAACAGTACGACTGTGGCATCACCGATGGCTTTACCCAGCACCCGGCGGTGGAGAGTGAAAACATTGCCATGCAGACAGTTTGCATCCTTCCTAAAAACCATCCTCTGACTGCAAAAGACTCGATTACACCGGAAGACCTGCGCGATGAGCCAATGGTGCACACCCGTCGCGACAGTACTTTTTTTCGAGAGCTGAGCGCCGTTTTTGCAGCAAGACATGTGCCAATCAACAGCTGGATTGAAACCCGTCAGTTCACCGCAGCCTGTATGATTGTGTCAGAAGGGAAAGGTGTCTCTATCGTGAGCGAAATGGACGCGGTAAGCCACAAACAACCCGGCCTGGAGATCAGACCGTTTTTGCCAGTCGTGCCGCATAATCTATCGCTGCTAAGGCCCACCCATACACCGTCTTCGATGTTGACGCTGGAATTTATGGAATACTTTAGTCAGAGCCTGCAGGTCTATCGATATGCACCAGGCCAGGCAGACTGAGATTGATAATTTACCAGCCATTAATCCCTGAAAAGATCAGCGTACTCCTTGCGTAATAACACCTTTTGAACCTTGCCCATGGTGTTACGTGGCAGCGCATCTACCACCATTAATTGACGCGGATGCTTAAACCGAGCCAATGAAGAACGTATATTTTCTTCAATCGTAGCCAGATCAGGCTCTTCGTCAACCTGGCGCACCAAAACAGCCACCGGCGTCTCGCCAAAGTCCGCATGTGGCACGCCAATCACCGCACTTTCCAGTACACCATCCTGCTTATCCAGCAGCGTTTCAATTTCCTTCGGATAAATATTAAAACCGCCGGAAATAATCAGATCTTTATCACGTCCGATAATCTTCAGGTAACCATCATCATCAATAACACCGAGGTCACCGGTAATAAAAAAGCCATTGTCACGCAGCTCTTCTTTCGTTTTCTCCGGCATATTCCAATAGCCTTTGAACACATTCGGACCACGCACTTCAATCGAGCCGGTTTCACCCGCTGGTAAAAGCTCACCGGTTTTTGCATCAGTAATTTTCAATTCAACACCGGGCAGGGGAAATCCTACTGTTCCCGCACGTCGCTCACCGCTATAGGGATTGGAGGTATTCATATTGGTTTCGGTCATACCATAGCGCTCTAAAATGCGGTGGCCGGTACGCTCCTCAAATTCAATATGAGTGGACGCCAGTAACGGCGCACTGCCCGAAATAAACAGGCGCATATTCTGTGTCAGATATTTATCAAAACGCTTATCCGATAGTAAACGGGTATAGAAGGTAGGAACCCCCATCAGGCTGGTCGCTTGCGGAATATTTTCAATAATCGTATCCAACTGAAAAACCGGCATCATAATCATTGACGCCCCCGATACCAGACTGACATTAATCGCAACAAACAAACCATGCGTATGGAAGATAGGCAGAGCATGCAGCAACACATCTTGTTCACTAAATTGCCAGTGTTCTGCCAGCACTTTGGCATTGGACAGCAGATTATGCTGGGTCAGCATCGCCCCTTTCGAGCGTCCCGTGGTGCCGGAGGTATAAAGCAATGCAGCCAGATCTTCGTCTTTAGCATCAACCGTTGCAAACTGATCAGATTGTGTATTGGCAAGGTCACTGAGTGAACCGCTGCCATCCGCATTCAGGGTCATTAATAAAGCCCCGGCTTCCTGTGCGATACCGGTGAGAGCGGCCTCTTTACTACCATCACACACAAACACACCCGCGCCACTGTCATTAATGAAATAACTTAATTCATCAGGTGTATAAGCGGTATTTAAAGGCAAAAAGACCAAACCAGACTGCACGCAAGCCGCATAAACCGCAATCGATTCAACCGACTTTTCTACCTGCATCGCAACACGATCGCCCTGCTCCAGACCTGATGCCTTCAGGGCATTGGCATAGCGGGCAGCCTGCGCCAGAAACGCATCATGAGTAGTGACTGTACCATCGATTGTGGTAATGAATATTGAATCCTGCCCCGAATAGCGATTGAACAATCCGTCAAATAATACGTTAGCCATTACTTAATCCTCATACGCCGGTTTCTATTCCTCAATAACCGCCCCGCCGGGCAGGAGCCGCTAAATCGATTGCCATATTAATCGTTAACACCCATACAAACCAGATCAAACCTCACAGTGGCAATAAGCTCCTGTTCCTGCAAACGCTGACCAGCTGATTCGATTGTGTGATAATAAGCAGCGTGGCAATAGATTTCAGCAGGTAAATCCTACTGAATAAAGGTTTCAGGCATTTTAAACGCCTGAGAATTTTTGCACACGCCCTTAAAAACCCATTAACCTTCCTGGCAGATATGAAACAGCAAGCCCCTCCCGCAAGCTTTGCCGGACACGTCCTCAACTGGTACGACCACCATGGCCGCAAACACCTGCCATGGCAGCAAAACCCGACCCCATACCGGGTGTGGATTTCCGAAATCATGCTGCAGCAAACGCAGGTGACAACAGTCATACCCTATTACGAACGCTTCATGAGCCGCTTTCCGGATGTATTAACTCTGGCGAATGCCGGGCAGGATGAAGTGTTAAAGCACTGGGAAGGACTCGGTTATTACTCCCGCGCCAGGAATCTGCACAAAGCGGCACAAACCGTGCGTGACCAACATAACGGCACCTTCCCGGAAAACAGAGACGAGGTAGAAGCACTGAGCGGTATCGGGCGTTCTACCGCTGGTGCGATTCTGTCACTGGCCTGTGGGCAAGCCCACGCCATCTTAGATGGTAATGTTAAACGTGTACTGGCCCGTTATCATGCGGTAGAGGGTTATCCGGGACAGACTGCAGTACAAAAACAGCTATGGCAATATGCGGAACAGCATTTACCTACAGCACGCAACGCCGCTTACACACAGGCAATGATGGATATGGGGGCAACACTGTGCACACGCAGCAAACCGGCATGCCTGATGTGTCCGCTGCATAAAGACTGTCTCGCAGCACGTCAGGGCAATCCACAGGACTACCCCGGCAAGAAACCGAAAAAAGCCTTACCGGAAAAGCACCGGGTCGCTTTGGTGCTCCGTAATCAACACGGCGAGATTGGCCTGGAGAAACGACCATCCAGCGGCATCTGGGGTGGTTTGTGGAGCTTTCCTGAATACGACAGCGAACAGGAAGCTCTGGCAACACTGGAAGACGAAGTAGTCACCAGTAAATCCCTGCCAGTGCTGACTCACACCTTTTCGCATTACCGTCTGCATTTACAGCCTGTTTTGGTAGATTTACGTACTTCAGAAACAAGAGTAATGGAAGCAGACCGCTGGCTTTGGTATAACACCTCACACGAATTCGGCGGCGGACTCTCCAGTGCGGCGCAACGTTTACTAAAAAATCTTAAGGAGATCACATGACACGCATGGTGAACTGCGTTTTGCTACAACGCGAAGCAGAAGGACTTGATCGTCCAACCTACCCCGGCGATCTGGGCCAGCGCATTTTTGACAATGTTTCCAAAGAAGCCTGGCAGAAATGGATGGGGCATCAAACCATCCTGATGAACGAATACCGTCTCAGCCCAATTAACCCAAAAGACCGTAAATTTCTGGAAGAAGAAATGGATAAGTTTTTCTTCGGAGAAGGTGCATCTGCGGTCGACAACTTCGTTCCACAGTAACCGCTTCCAGGCATCGGGGCCAGATAAAACGGCTAACTGCGTTCAGCGCCCCGGTGGTTTCCAGAC
>JBMZDK010000266.1:0-5802 GCA_049614265.1 Thiolinea sp. | reverse complement strand
GACGCATTAGTTCCTGTGCTGTAACTCCATAAATAATCCGCCACGGGGCCTTAATGTTAACCGGCACTCATGTAGAACCTCAGTTCCCTGCGGCAGGATGAGTCTGTGGCGCTGTGCCAAAGTTGCAATTGCAATCACAGCCTCGACCAGTCCGAACATTTTGCCTATGCATACCCGGGGGCCAACGCTAAATGGCAAATACAGGAATTTATCGGGGCGTTTATTTGTATCAGTGAAGCGTTCCGGAATGAAGTGATCCGGTTCTTCCCAATAGTCACGGTGGCGGTGTAGTAACCAGGGAACCACCAGCATAATGGAGCCTTTGGGTATATCACGACGGCGGATAACATCATCCGCAGTAGCCTCGCGTGATAATACCGGTACGGGTGGATATAAACGCATAGTTTCTTCGAAAATGGCGCGGGTATAAGTTAGCTGGCTGTAGTCATCATAGGCAGGCAGGCGGCCATTGAGTACCTGTGCTAATTCGGCGTGTAATTTTGCTTCTACTTCCGGTGACTGCGATAACAGATACCAAACCCAGGATAATGCATTAGCAGTTGTTTCATGTCCGGCCATAAACAGCACAATTAATTCATTGCGAATACCTTCCAGTGAGATGGTTTCACCTTTACTGGATTCGTTGGCGGCCAGTAAATCAGCGAGTAAAGTGCCTTCTTCACGTTCCTTGCTGGCCTTTTCGATGATATTGTCAACGATGCGGTGAATGGTTTGTGCAGCTTTGCGCGCCGCGCCCATATTGAGTCCGCCAATGGGAACCCATTCCGGTAAACCAAGAAAATTACTGACATGAATCTGTTCGATAGCGCGTTGATAATCAGCGAAAGCATTAATGACCGCAGAGGCGTTTTCTGTGCCAAGTTCTTTTCCAAACAGTGTGCGGGCAATAATTTCTGAGGTCAGCTTGCCCATTTCGGACAGCACACTAATCTCTGAGCCGTTTGGGGTAGCCTGCCATTGTTCTGCCATCTCGTCGCAGGTAGTTGTCATCACCTGCGTATAGTTTTTTATGTGCCGGGTATCAAATAAGCCGTTTTGCAGTAGGCGACGGTTTTTCCACAATTCGCCGTCACTAATGAACAGGCCATCTCCCAGCAAAGGCTCCAGTGCTTTGCGCATTTGCGGACTTTTGCTTTCGTAGATGTGCTTTTTGGTAACAAAGACTTCTTTAACCAGCTCGGGCGTATTGGCAATACAGATTGTGCGATTGAAGATTTTCCGGCGCATAAACTGGTAACGGAAGGAATCTTCACTCCAGAATGACAACAGGTCGCGCCGGGCATTCCATAGCGTTGCCACTGAGCCAAGGTCAGTTTTATGACGTTTTGGATAAGGTGGCGAAAAAGGGGCGCTCATAGGTTGCTGGTTTTTGTATGCTGTTTTGTGGCTGCACACTATACCATAGCAGGATCACTCCGCCAGCAAATGCCTGACCGCCGCTTCGATATTTGTTGCATTACTGTCGCCACTGTGTGTTTCTCCCACAAAACGGCCACGAATTCTGCCCTGTTTGTCGATGAGATAAAAGGTTGGCCAGTATTGGTTTTTAAGTGCTTTCCAGTAACTGAAATCATTGTCCATCATGACCGGATGGCGCAGACTAAATTCTTTTGTTTTTGCGATCACCTTATTGCGGTCATGCTCATGTTCAAATTCCGGACTATGCACGCCAATGACTGTGAAATCCTGGTCTTTAAATTTTGTTTCCAGCTGATTGAGCCAGGGGAAAGAGCGGTAACAATTCCAGCAGCCAAATGTCCATACGTCTAAAAGGATGACTTTGCCTTTCAATTCGGACATTTGCAGTGGTTGGCTGTTTATCCATGCATCAGGTGTTGTATGGGTAAATTCGGGAGCAATTCTTACTTTGGGTTGGTTAGCTGTGGCGTTTTCCGGTGCGGAGGCAAGGATTAGCATTATCAGCACCAGAATGGCGAGTAATGCGGATGCTAAATATTGACGAACGGTTTTCATGGTGATGTTTATTCCCTGATTAAGGCTTACCGTTCCATACGCGCTCAGGGGTGTATCAGAGGCAGCCGGTAACAGCTGCCTCTGAAAATAACTTATTCCAGTCCCTGACTTTGCAGGTATTCATCATAAGTCCCACGGTAATCAACTACCGTACCATCACCTTTGACATCAAGAATGCGGGTTGCTACTGAGCTAACAAACTCACGGTCATGGGAGACAAATAATAGTGTTCCTTTGAAAATACCCAGTGCACCGTTGAGTGATTCAATTGATTCCATATCAAGGTGATTGGTTGGTTCATCCATCACCAATACATTGGTATGCTGCAGCATCAGTTTGCCAAAAATCATCCGGCCCTTTTCCCCACCGGATAATACGCGTACCGGTTTCTTGACACTGTCGCCTTTAAATAGCAGGCGTCCCAACGTGCCCCGAATCAGTGTTTCGACATCTTCGCCTTCATAACCCCCCTCACGGACATAATCGCTGACCCATTCACTCAGGGTGCGATCACTGTCGAATTCATCTTCATGATCCTGGTCATAGGTGGAGAATGTGGCTTTTTCTGCCCATTTAATCTTGCCGGACTGTGCTTCAAGCTGATGCGTCAGCAGTTTAACTAATGTTGTCTTACCTACCCCGTTTTCGCCGATAATGGCAATTTTGTCGCCTGCATCTACTGTTACATTGAAGTTATTCAGTAGTGGTTGTTCCATATCGTCGTAGCCAAAGGTGAGGCCTTCAACTTCAACCGCAAACCGGTGTAGTTTGTTCTTATCGTCATAATCAAAGCGAATCCACGGATACTGACGACTGGATGGTTTAACGTCTTCCGGCCGGATTTTCTCGATCAGCTTGCGGCGGCTGGTAGCCTGCCGGGATTTGGATTTGTTTGCTGATACACGGCGGATAAAATCCTGCAGCTCTGCGATCCGTTCTTTGGCTTTAGCATTTGCCTGTTGCTGACGTTCACGTGCCTGAGTTGATGCCTGCATGAAGTCATCGTAGTTACCAGGGTAGACATTGATTTTGCCGTAATCCAGATCGGCGATATGTGTACAAACCTGATTGAGGAAGTGACGGTCATGCGAAATGATAATCATGGTGGAATCACGTTCATTCAGCGTATCTTCCAGCCAGCGGATAGTATTGATGTCCAGGTTATTGGTTGGCTCATCAAGCAGCAGAATGTCCGGATTGGCGAATAATGCCTGACATAGCAGTACCCGCAGTTTCCAGCCGGGGGCAACTTCTGACATTAAACCCTGATGTTGCTCTGTGGGAATGCCAACGGCCAGTAACAGTTCACCAGCCCGGGCTTCTGATGTATAACCATCAAGCTCAGCAAACTGTCCTTCCAGATCAGCTGCTTTCATATAATCGTCTTCGGTAGCTTCCATGTTAGCGTAGATAGCATCCCGTTCACTCATGATCGCCCACATCTCTTCATGGCCCTGTAGAACAACATCAAGGACACGTTGATCTTCGTATGCAAACTGATCCTGCTTCAGGTAAGCCATACGTTCATGTGGTTCTTTCGAGACATTACCTGCCGATGGCTCCTGGATGCCACAGAGGATTTTCATATATGTAGATTTACCGGCACCATTGGCACCGATAAGGCCGTAACGATTACCCTCGCCGAATTTAACGGAGACATCCTCAAACAGAGGTTTAGCATCGAATTGAATGGTGATATTGGCGGAGACTAACACGGTGAAAATCCTTCTAACAGCTATGAAAGTGCAGCTTCGTCCCCCATAGTAAAAGTTAACTTTCGCAAAACCTTCGGTTTTTACAGTTAGATGATGGAGGCCAAAATTTGAGGCGCTACTGTAGCACTTTGGATTTGGTGATGCAGCTGTTTAGCCACGGATTTTCGTCGTAATCATGCAGTATAAGCCTGCAGGTAAAAGATATCGGGTATTTCACCCCGTATTCTTTGGAGAAATGCCAAATGACAGCAGTGACAGGGTGTTCTATAAGAGAGGCTGGTGATATTGATTTGCCAGCACTTAACCAAGTGATTGAGTCAGCAGTAATGAGCTGGAATTTACCGGAGCGGGTTAAGCGTCTGTCTTTGCCAAGTTATTATTATGATAAAGCTGACTTATTACACCTGACCTTGTTGGTCGCTGAAAAGGCCGGTGTCGGTATTGTGGCCGTTGCCGGATTAGAGGCGGCGGATGAGGCTGACATACCGTTGAACAGCATGGGATTGCTGCTACACGGTTTATATGTCTCTCCGACGTTGCATAATTGTGGGTTGGGAAAACAATTATTGCGTCGTGCTGAATATTATGCAGCTGAAGCGGGTTATGATGGTGTATTAGTCAAAGCACAAGCTGAGGCCGTCGGCTTTTTCCGGCACAGGGGGTACCAGGTATTGCCAATAGAAGATGATGCACGTCATTATTCGCATCGCCTATGGAAGTGGCTATCTATTGCTTGATATTCAGTCCTGAAATTTGTTGAACCCTGAGCGCATCCCGTACACTAAGGGGTGTGTCAGAATTATGGCTTCTTAGCCTTTTGCCGGATACGCTCCGGTTTTGAATTAATCATTTCTTCGCGAACAGAACAGATCATGCAGACATTCACTATTATTTTCCTGGTTTTTTTATTTGCCTCGGCCCTGGTTCAACTGTGGCTTTCGCTACGCCAGAAACAACACGTTAGCGGCCATCGTAGCGCAGTACCTGAGGCGTTTAGTGACAAAATTACATTGGCTGAGCATCAGAAAGCAGCAGATTACACCCTGGCAAAAGGTGCGTTTGGCCGGATTGAGTTAATGGTAGGTTTTGTCGTGTTGTTAGTCTGGACTCTGGGAGGGGGGCTGGAATGGCTGGATCAAACCTGGCGTAGTGTTGGTTGGGGGCCGCTATTGACCGGAACCGCCGTTATTTTAAGTATGACTTTAATTGGTGGTTTGATTGATATACCTGCGTCGTTATATCGCACTTTTGTATTGGAAGAAAAATTTGGTTTTAACAAGACAGACCTTAAAACTTTCATGGTTGATTTACTGAAAGGTACAGCATTAGGGCTTGTGATTGGTGTGCCGCTGATTTTGTTTGTGCTCTGGTTAATGGAGTCTGCAGGCAGTTACTGGTGGATTTATGCATGGGTGGGTTTAACCGCGTTTTCACTGCTAATGACCTGGGCTTACCCTAAATTTATTGCACCGCTATTTAATAAATTTAAACCGTTGGAAGAAGGCGAGGTGGCAGAGCGTATTAATGCCTTACTGGAACGCACCGGCTTTAACAGTAAAGGCGTTTTTGTGATGGACGGTTCTAAACGTTCCGGCCACGGTAACGCGTACTTTACCGGTTTTGGCAAGAACAAACGCATCGTCTTTTTTGATACTTTGCTGGAGCACTTATCCCCGACACAGGTAGAAGCGGTACTCGCTCATGAGCTTGGACATTTTAAGCGTAAACACATTGTTAAGGGGATGGCATTGTCCATCGCAATGACTTTTGCCGGGTTTGCGGTATTAGCCTGGTTGATGCAGCAGACCTGGTTTTACTCTGCTCTTGGGGTGTCAGAATCATCAACTTACATGGCACTGATTTTGTTTATGTTGGTGAGTCCGGCATTTACCTTCTTTATCGGGCCGCTAATGTCCCGCCTGTCCCGTAAACATGAATTTGAGGCTGATGAATTTGCTGCCCAGCAGTCAAGTGCTTCGGAACTCATTGCCGCTCTTGTGGGTCTGTACAAGGAAAATGCGAGTACTTTGACCCCTGATCCATTGCACTCGGCATTTTATGATTCGCATCCACCGGCTGCGATACGTATTGC
>JBMZDK010000265.1:0-5827 GCA_049614265.1 Thiolinea sp. | reverse complement strand
TCCAGCCCGCGCGCTTCTAACACACGCGGCACTAAAGCCATACGCACCAGCACATCATTATCCGTCTTACAGGCTTGTTCCCACAATCCATTGTGTGCGGGCAAATCACCATACGCACCGCCAAGCTGTGCCATACGCTCGCACACCAAACCAAAGTGATACGCTTCTTCCGAGGCCACTTTAATCCAGTCAGTGTAATAATCATCCGGCATATCGCGAAAACGATAAGCCGCATCCAACGCGAGATTAATCGCATTAAATTCGATGTGTGCGACGGCATGAAGCAAAGCCATGCGACCTGCTGGCGACGTGAGTTTACGCTGTTTCACCTTTTTGGGATGAACCAGCTCAGGCTTAACGGGGCGACCCGGCACTGGCACTGCCTGAACAGGAGCAATGTCGCTCTCCCTTGTCAGCATACCTGCATCGCTGTCTTTTTTGAGCTGGGCGACAGCGGCTAATTTTGTTGGCACATCTTGTTCTAACAAGCAGTTATAGGCGGCTTGGTGGAGGTTCATCAAACCTTCAACCCAATCACCACATCCATTACATTGGTTCCCGTTGGCCCAGTGTGGATCAAATCCCCACTCGCCTCCAGAAAACGTCCCGAATCCGCCTGTTTCAAACAGTCTTCGGCATCAACGCCCGCCAATTCGCCCCGCTGACACGTAGCACCGTCAACCACGGCACCCGTGTCATCCGACAGGCCATCGCTGCCATCTGTACCTGCTGCCAATAGCAATAGGCTTTTATCACCCTGCATAGCCAGTGCGCCGGACAAGGCAAAATGTTGATTACGGCCACCGCGCCCCGGATTTTCGGGTAGTCTAACGGTAGTCTCACCGCCCCATAGGTGCAAGCCAGTCTCAGCAGCATTAAGTTCAGACAAACACTGGCACGCCTCGTCGCCTGCATCACCGGACAGAAAGCGCGCATTAACGGTGACCTGATAAGCCAGAGCCTCTGCCTTTTGCCGCATCGCTGTAAGCGCTAAATCGTTGCTTGCGACCATGTGCCACTGAAAATCTTCTGGCACGTCAGGCGACACAAACGGCGGCAGCTGCGCTTTCCATTCTGCGGATAAACGTTCCGGCACATTGTCTTCTGCGGGCGGAAATAACAAACCAGAGCCAATACTGGTTGGTGCATCACCTTCCACATCGGAAATCAACAGTGCCTGCACCGGTCGCTTGCCAATATGCTGCCAGAGTTTGCCACCTTTGATGCGAGACAGACGCTGGCGAATCGCATTCATTTCGTGAATACCATAAGCCTCTGCTAATAGGTTTTGGGTTAGATCCTGCAAGCGCTCCAGACTCCACCCCTCTTCCAGCACCTCGCATAAACTGGATGCGCCACCGGAAATCAAAAACAGACATGGCTCACCTTCCGGCATCTTTGCCAGCTGTTCCAATAACATCTGACCCGCTTGCAGCGATGAATCGCCAGGCACCGGGTGAGCGGCCTCCAGCGTTAAGACCTGTGGATTTGCTAACACCTCTTCCGAGAAATGCCCGAATTTACTAATCAATAAAGCACTTTTAATATCATTATCCAGATATCGCCTGGCACCCTGATACATGGCTTCGGCAGCTTTACCAATTGCAATAATGTGACATGACGGTAAATCACCCTGCTTCATCAAAGCGTTGTAAACCGCATTATCACCCTTAACTGCTTCAATACCAGCAGCATAAATGGCTAACAGATTCTGACGATGCGTTTCCATGGCGTATCCAGCTGAGATTTAAAGCGAACAATGCTATCAAATATCAGCTGGTATGACACAAGTAAGTAAGCGAGTAAAAGGATCGATATTCCAGCTCACTATTCAATAAACTGCACAAAGATACAGCGGTTAGAAGCATCTGCCATGCTACCTGGTGAAATTAAGCAGGCAACTGATGACCCGTGTATACTTGCGCCGAGCATTTGATGACGATGAAATTGATCATGAAAAAATACGCACTGATTTTTACTGTACTTCTCCTGATTGGCGGCCTGTTGGTAGCCGGACAGCTAATGTTTTCCAGACCGGTTGCCGAGCTGGAACTAACACCGGTAGCGGGTAAACAGTTTGGTGGTGATTTCACATTATATGCTGAAGATAAACCCGTAAGCCTGAGTGACTTTAAGGGCAAAGTTGTGCTGATGTACTTTGGCTATGCCTCATGCCCTGATGTGTGCCCGACATCACTGGCATTATTGGGCACTGCCCTCAAAAAGCTAAAGCCCGAAGAACTGGCTCAGGTTCAGGGCTTATTTATCAGCGTTGACCCTGAACGGGATCAGGGCGAAAAGCTCACAGCTTACGCCGAGCATTTCCACCCCAGTTTTATTGGCATCACCGGCAGCATCGAACAAATCAGTCAGGTGAGCCGCCAATATGGCAACTACTTCAAGAAGTCAGACAGCACATCAGCCATGGGATACCTGGTTGATCACGGCTCTAAAACGTACGTGATTGGAAAAAATGGCGGACTAGCACAGCTATTACCACATGACATGGCTATTCCGGACATTCTGGCCGCTGTTCGCAGCGCACTCTGAATATTAAAAGAATAAGCGGTGGTCAGGTGCTTTTTCTATGCCTTCACCCGCCGCTTTATCCTCCTCTACCAACGCTATCGCACGTTTGCGAAACGCACTAGCATGATCAGGTACAGGAATAGATGCGGCAATTTCATCAATGGTTGCATCAGCCGATAACTTTTTACCAAACACATCCCCCACCAAAATATTGGCTACCATGCCAATATAATCACGGGCCACATCACAAAACTGTTCCTGTAACTCCGGATTAATCGTATCTCCAACAGCTTGCGGGATTGCCTGTTCTGTAGGAGCCTGTTTCTTACCAATTAACGATCGTTGCTCAGTCACAGTATTTTCCGCAACCGGTTCAGGTGCAGGGCTGGGAGCAGCAGACTCATCATCAGGCGCAATTGCCTGCAAAAATGTAGCAGCGTCAATTATTTCAGGTTGATCTTTAGACTGTGCATTTGAATGATTAAATTTCAATTCAATACAATCATTAAGCGCATTAATAGCTTCTTCCACATTACGGCTCCGGCAATGGGAGTGAATCAGCTTCCCCCGGGAAAACCGAAACATAATAGAGCGTTTTTTATCGGTTAAAATGGTAAAAAAACCAGATTCACCATCAATCATGGTGCGTCGAATTTGGTCTATCAGCATTTTTTTTGGTACTAGTTGTCCGCTTGCCATAACCTGCTCTCCTGGACGAAATGTCCTCTGCCACAAAGCCGCGAATGGTTCGGTAAAACCCGTGTGGCTATTCTATAATCAATATCTACCTGTTGGGAATGCCCGAAAATCAAATGGTTAAGAATCATCTGGGAGCCTTAACCCGTCGTTAACATGCGTCATTTCCACACTCCGACAATCACAAACCAAAAGGTAAGACATGCTTTTTTATCGTTTTTTTATTGCCCTGTTACTAGTCAGCCTTATTCCGGTAACAGCTAATCTTTACCAGCTTTGGCAGTCTCAAATCAATACCAAAAACCATGTTGAGCGAGAATTGATCTCCACAGCAGAACGAATTGTCGCTGATGTTAACCACTGGGTAGAACTTAATTTACGCTCTTCTGCGCTCATAACCAAGACGCAGGAAATTCAGTCAATGGATCCGGAGCAGCAAATTCCGCTATTAAAAGCGACCGATAACACCTTCGAATGGTCGTATGCTGCGTTCACAACCGACCTTGAAGGCAATGCGGTAGCACGCAGCGATGGTAAGCCACTAAAATTTTATGGTGATCGCGAATATGTAAAAGCCATTTTAAGTGGTGAAAATGTTGGTCAACAGGTATTAATCAGTCGCGTCAATGGTAAGCCAGCCCTTTGCTTATCGGTACCAATCAATAAAGATGAACAATTAACCGGAACGCTGGTGCAATGTTCAAAACTGGTTAACATTTCTGAGAACGTTGCTTCGGTATTAATTGGAAAAACCGGTTACGCCCGCCTGATGGACAGTAAACTACGCCTGATCGCTCATGGTGATACTGAACAAACCATGGAGGAATTAAAAGACCTCAGCGATGACCCAATTACTGCATTAGGCGTTAGCTCAACACCCGTTATCTCAACCATCAATGATAAAAAAATTGTCAGCTATAGCCTCACCACAGAATTAGGCTGGCGCTTAACTGTCACCCAAGACTACGATGATGCCTACGCAATCATCGAAAAATCAAAGCGGGAAGCCATTATCGCCGGTATCGCGTTACTGCTCGGCATTGGCCTGTTATCCATTCTGCTGAGTAATAACATCAGCCGCCCAATCAGAAAGCTGTCTGATGTTGCTGAAACCTACAGTAAAGGCGAACTGGATATGGATATTCCGGGCACTAACCGGCGTGATGAGATTGGCGATCTGGCAAAGGCGATAGAGCGACTCGGTTCAGGGCTTAAGGTCATTGTTAAACATTATACTTAACCCGGAGCAGCCATACCCATTCACATTACCAGAAAACGATCAGGCCATCTGTTGCAACCGGGTGGCCTGGACATCATGCTCAATCATCTCGATAGCGATCTGTTTTGAAACTTCGATTTCCTTAATCTCCCGTGCCAAACGCGCTTCAATCTCCGCTTTATGCTTCTGGTGTTCTAAGCGGGCAGCAACAAACTTTTCCTCCCACTCTAATTGCTTCATAGCTGCTTCGTAATCAAGCGCCTTGATTTGCAGCTCAGTTTCTCTGAGTTTTGCATGCAGCCTGCCAACATTCTCAGAATGCAGAGACTCCAGCACTGTCAATGCTTTAGCATCCATACTTTTACTGCGTTGATAATCAAGCTGATTGGTCTGATCAAGGCCAACAATAGAACAAAGCATAACCTCGATACCCAGTTCAGCTAAATCACGAGAAAAAGCCTCGTTTATCTGCAACTCGAAGTCTGTAGCATTGCCTAACAAGCTTTTCAGGGTGAAACCACTGACAACAGAACGAAGAACGGAATAACATCGCTCCTCCAGAACCTGCTGAATCTTATCAACTTCACCGTCAAAAACCTCCTGCGCGATCAGGACACTCTCTGCTGTCGGTTTAATGCGTGCCAGCAATCGTACTTCCACATCCACACGCAAAGGATCAATGGTCAATACTGACTTTTGCCGTCTGGCTGAAATGGTGAGCGAGAAATTATCCAGCCGCATACCTGATAGCTTATGCACACCAGGAATCACCAACCCACCACCTTCCAACAATACACGCTTCCTGCCCGCACCATCACGAATATAGCCGGTGTTTGCCGGAACACGCCAATATAACACCCGTGCTAGCAAGCCCAGAACGACTAGCAATAACCCGGCAATCATCAGTTGATTATCCATCATCTAAACCTCCGATAAGGATTTGTAGTACTCATGATCAGCAAAATAAATTCCCAACAACTCCATGGGATGAACATCCAAAACCCTGCAAACCTGAACCAAAGTCGAAAACTTTGCCTCTTTTATCTGTGCATTCAAAAGGTTATACCAGGTTTGGCGTGAAATACCGGCCTGAGCCGCAATCTGTGAATTACTCAGACCACGCTCACGCATGCGAAGTCGCAAGAACTGCGCTAATGCCTGTGCAGACATAGGAAAGCCTCTCTGTAAGAATTATTGTTATAAAATCGATTATATTTTAATCAGAAAAACTAATAATCTGTCAACCCTGTTGGGCATTTTTTTGTGTAACCTATGATCAGGTCAAATAATGACCTAAATCAATAAGAAAGAAACAACAACTCAAAAAAAGAAAATGGGGTTTATAAATGAATAAGAAAATTTTAACGGCTGCGGTTGCAGCCT
>JBMZDK010000264.1:0-5876 GCA_049614265.1 Thiolinea sp. | reverse complement strand
AGTCACACGGCAAATACCTTGGGGTTTATCCCGGCGACCCGGATGGTCATTGGTATAATTCATAAAATTAAAACCAATAAAACTCAACAATTAAAGGCGGAACAAAAAATTCCGCCTTTGAAAAGGATTACTAAAAATCACAAAGGTTCTTCCTTTGTTAAAATAGCATCCTGAAATTATTATCTTATTAAGCCTTAATAATTACACTCACATTTTACTGCATAAGCTTTGTCGTTATGCTTGCCCAGATCCGGCGTATTTGATCTCAGGGTATGATGACCGTGGATAGTAGAACCCCATAGAATAGCATGACAGCCATGATCAACCTGAACTGAAGACACCTTATTTGCCCAGGATGGGTCATGGTAAGGAGTGTTGTACTGACGTAACATAGCGGAATTTTTGTCAAAAAACTTAACCAAATGACCAGCTCTTATTGTACCTGCAGCACCTTTGTAGTGATTATGTTCATAAATACGGCAGCTACCGGCATGAGCAACTGAAGACAGTGCAAAAGTAGCTAATACAGTTGCGGATAAAACTAAAGATTTAACGGTTTTTCCTGGAGCTTGCATATTATTAATCCTATATAGCGGTTAAATTAAAAGCACTGAATGGTGCAACAATAGTCTTCATACGATCAAAAACCACCAGCTCATAAAGCCGGGGTCAAAGCTTCTGATTTTTTACATCCATCTTGATGAAATTACATATACACTTCATGAATCTGATTTTATAAACATCAAATTTCATTAAAATGTAACAAGGACTCTTAAAAAACCAACCCTGAACTTTGATTATTTAAGATTACCAAATCGATAAAATCCAGATGAAAAACTCTCTATTCAACAGATTCCCTAGCAAAATAAAACCAGCCCCTCGAACAAGCGTTTATCCCCCATAAATTTCATACATATTATATAGATAATTAGCCTTATCCTTTCTCTGAGCAAAAGATGAATGGCGTTTGTTTGGCGACAGGTGGCTGTATGGAATTTAAACCTCTTTCAGCTAAAACTATCGCTTTAGCATCCATGCAAAACTGTTCGTTATTTTGCGGCTCCGTTTTTAGCCTCATCAGATTTCATACGAAAAGCTTACTCCAGATAATTTGTTGCGGGACAATGACTCATACAGGCTTTACCATATACTGATGGATATTCTGATACGTGAATACGGCAGTATTTTGCTGCAGAAAAAGTGGGCCACCCTCTGCGTTTTCCTTGGCCTGGTCATGGCAGTCGGGTTTGATCTCGCAGCACCATTATTCTACAAAGAAATTGCCAATCATCTTGCCATGGAGTTCTCAGAACAGAGCTTGCAAATCCTGCTTCAAAATCTGCTGTATGTTGGATTAGCCTATTTTGGTGTCTGGTTGGGGTGGCGCATTATTGAATTTGCTTTGCTGCCGGTAGAAGTGGGCGGTATTCGTATGCTTGATAAACGCTGTTTTGATGTTCTGTTAAAGCAGCGTTATACCTTTTTTGAAAACAGTTTTTCCGGCAGCCTGGTAAAACAGGCAAACCGGTTTATCAAAGCGTATGAAACCATTTTTGACTGGT
Source organism: Thiolinea sp. (assembly GCA_049614265.1). Classification (GTDB taxonomy): domain Bacteria; phylum Pseudomonadota; class Gammaproteobacteria; order Thiotrichales; family Thiotrichaceae; genus Thiolinea. Next base: position 4,314 of record JBMZDK010000264.1, on the reverse strand, counting down.
TATTCTTTGAACTGATTTATAACCTTTTGTCATTGAGCATCGCCTTTGCAATTTTCTGGTCACAGCAACCGGAGTTTGCTCTCTACTTCCTGGTCTGGGCCGCTGTATTTATTGCCTTCAGCGCAACTTACTCTGTCTGGAAACTCAAATTTGATGAACGCCTCGCCGAATGGGATTCAAAACTGGGCGGCGCCTACTCCGATGCCATTGCTAATATCTTTGTTGTCAAAAGTTTTGCCCTGGAAACCAGCGAAAGAGAGGTGCTTGGCGGTATAGCCGATGAAACTTACCGCAAGCGTTGCCTATCCTGGATTCTCAGCTTTATATCCTTTGCCGTTCAGGGCTTACTGACTTTTGGTATTGAGTTGGTATTGGTTTACCTGATGATCGAAAAATGGCAGCAGGGCAATTTTGAGATAGGCCAGTTCGTACTTTTCCAAACGGTATTATTACTGCTCATTCGTAGTTTGTGGAATTTTGGGCAGAATTTTAAAAACCTGTTCACCGCACTGGCTGATGCCAGAGAGATGAGTGAAGTGTTTCGACAAACTGAACTGGAAACTGACCTTCCGGGCACCCAGCATCACGAAATCACCCAAGGTAATATTAGGTTTGATGATCTGAAATTTGACTATCACCACACTGAACAACAAGCAGAAAACACAAAACATACTGCTGATGCCAGCTACGCTTTGTTTGAGAATTTCCAACTGAATATTCGCGCCGGTGAGAAAATTGCGCTGGTAGGTGCTTCTGGTTCCGGGAAAACCTCCTTAACTAAACTATTATTTCGCTTTGTTGAGCCGCAGGGTGGCAAAATAACCATTGATGGGATTGATCTGCAGGAATTTACACTAAGTTCATTACGTGAGCAGCTCACTCTGATTCCTCAGCAACCGGAATTATTCCACCGTAGTATTCGTGACAATATCGCACTTGGAGAAGAAATCAGCGATGATGAGCTACGCCGGATTGCGCATAAAGCACGGGCGCTGGATTTTATCAAAGCCTTACCACAGCAATTTGAGACATTAGTTGGAGAACGTGGCGTAAAGTTATCCGGTGGTGAAAAGCAGCGTATTGCTATTGCCCGTGCTTTTCTGGATGATGCGCCCATTGTGGTGCTGGATGAAGCCACCAGTGCGTTGGATTCAATCACTGAACAGGAAATTCAGCAGGCTTTGTTTGAGTTAATCGCAGACAAAACTGCGATTGTGATTGCACACCGGCTGTCAACTATCCTGCGTATGGATCGGATTATTGTGCTGGAACACGGTAAAATTATCGAACAGGGCACACACCATGAACTACTGGAACAGCAAGGTCGTTATCACGAAATGTGGCAACACCAGAGCGGAGAATTTTTAGGAGAATTAGAATGATAACCGGCTTTATTAAAGGCATATCTTATGTATTTACCGGACTGGGTTTAATTACACAAAAAGGCATCCGGCCTTTTGTTCTGGTGCCTTTATTAATTAACATCGTCATTTTTTCTGCTGGTATCTGGTTTGCCAGTGCCCAGGTCGATATCTGGATGGATCGCTTACTTGGCTGGCTGCCCAGTTGGTTATTTTTCCTGGAGTGGATCCTCTGGCCACTGTTTTTTATCGCCATTTTCTTTGGCGTATTTTATGGTTTTTCCATTATAGCCAATCTGATAGCAGCACCTTTTAATGCAATTTTGGCAGAACGGGTGGAAAACCGTCTCAAGGGCCTGCCGGTACCTCCGTTTCAGGGTTATAAGTCACTGCCGGGTATTGTTGCCCGTACTTTCCGTAGCGAAGCCAGTAAATTACTTTACATGGCCAAATGGCTGATTGTATTGCTGATTATCACCATTATCCCGGTGGTTAATATTATCGCTCCATTTGCCTGGGCATTGTATGGTGCCTGGATGCTGGCTGTTGAATACGCTGATTACCCCATGGGTAACCATGAGCTGTATTTTAAGGATGAATTGCCCGCACTGAAAAAGAATCGCGGCCATGCGTTAGGTTTTGGCGGCACCCTGTCGCTGATGATGATTATTCCGGTGGTAAACTTCCTCGCAATGCCGGTAGGTGTGGCAGGCGCGACGGCATTTTGGGTTGACCGTCTGAGCAAATCCTGACGTACCTGTCTGTAGTTTACGGTACACTCAGTTCCCCGAATCAAAATCAAACAGGATTTTTTTATGCCTTTATCATCACCGGCTGCCCGCCAACTGGCTCATACCCGTGTGGTTACCTGTCAGGGCTACGAGCGCGAAGATGGCTTATGGGACATAGAAGGCCATATTGTTGATACCAAGCCCTATTCTTTCCCCAATAAAGATCGTGGCGGCATACTGGCTGCAGGTGATCCTTTGCATAGCATGCGGATCAGATTGACCATAGATCTGGATATGTTGATCCATGATGCTGAACAATGTACTGACGCTTCACCTTATAACTATTGCCATGAAGTCGAGCATTTCTGTAAAAAGCTGATTGGTGAGCGTATCGGCCCGGGCTGGACACGTAAGGTGAAAACACTAATGGGAGCCGGAAAAGGCTGTACACACCTTACCGAACTGCTTGGCCCGGTTGCAACGACTGCTTTTCAGACTCTGGTTAAAGCACGTATTAATCAGGAAAAAACAGCAGAAAAGGAAAATTCCGGAGAAGAGGAAAAAAGACCGCAACTACTGGATACCTGCCACGCACTACAGGCCAGCAGCCCTGTGGTGAAGGAACACTGGCCCAGGTTTCATGAAAAGAAAACTTCAGGTAATAACTAAGATTTCCTTTCTAATCTATTGAAATGAAGCTATTTCTCAAATTCATCAAATGGGATAGCTTCTACATAAGCCTTCAACTCGTCGGCTTCGACTTTGCGGCCATTCACAGTAACCATATAACGGTTATTGATCATTAGTTTGTATTCGCCTTTTTGGCGTTTTTTGTTGTACTCCAACATGGCTTTGTGACCATTAATTTTTGTCATTTTTCCACCGCTGGCACCAAACAGTGGATTCGTAAATAATGCCACCATGCTTTGGATCATCGGCGAGTCAGTCACAATTTCAATTTTTACTTTGCTTTTATCTTTCTGGTAAGAACGTTTCGCTGTTAATCCACCACCAAACATTGCCGCGCCTACCGCTGCAGACTCCGCTTCACCTGCTGTCCAGCCATCAAGCGCCTCCGGCAGCAACTCACTGAGTTTTTCACCCTTCATTTGCTGCAGTAGTTGTACCGCAAAATTCAGATTCTCAACTGCTGTATTAACATCGCCGGACTCATAAGCTTTACTTGCCTCATCAATTGCATCACTGACGTCATCAGCAATTGCCGTTGTCATACAAGTCATGGATGTTGCCAGAATAATGGCACGCAGATGATTGATCGATATAGATCGCATAATACCTCCCTCTTTAGAACCAATGTAATTCTGCAGGCCTGACACTCAACCTAATTCTGAAACTCCCTGCACCAGAAAATTGCGCACAATGGCCTGCTATTTATTGCCTGTAAATAATATAAATAGCGCCAATAATTTTCTGTGATCTACTTCACAGGACAAGCGTGCGTTTTGCACCGATAAACTTCACTTAAAAGTGTTCTGTCAGAAGTAATCCCTGAACAGTTAATTTATATAAATATGGACAGAAGGCTTTTGCAATCAAGATCAACGTGTCTCCTGCCATCAATATGCTGTTGCCGCTCATCATAGTTTCACAATATTTGATGCTTCGCACATTGATACGATGTTTTGAAATAAGGACATAAATCTCAGGAGTATAAAATGAAACCAGGAAATATACCTGCAGCACATAATAATCAGGCCTTTCTGCAGCAGATGTTTCAGCAGGGAAACAATGATAAAGGTCAGGGTGTTGAACGCTCCAGAAGACCCGGCACCGCAGGCCATCCGGGAAAACACCTCGGACAAATGAAAAAAGCGAATCAGGGTTTACCACAAGCTGATCAGAACCTGTTGCAAAACTTACTACTTAGCTTGCTGAATCAACAAACACCCGCAAAACAGACATCGGAACAACAATCTGCTCAACAGGCACCAGCCCAGACAACCGTTAATGCGCCTGTAACAACCCCAAGCTCTGACGCAACAAATCTTCAAATCGCTAACTCAGAAAATACCGTTGATAATGTTATTGCCACGACAACTCCAGCTAATGCAGAAACGGGTAGCGAGCCAATTACGACACAAAATAATACGACGTCACCTTCTCCTCAAATAACACTAACTCAAAACCCGCTTAACTTATCAACCGCAGAACAAGTCCTCTTGCACCAGATTCTTAACCTGGATACAGCACCGAATAATCCG
>JBMZDK010000263.1:0-5923 GCA_049614265.1 Thiolinea sp. | reverse complement strand
CACCATCTTCTTCGCCAATAGCCAGTGTCGTTGCAACTGGTGGTTTAGCAGGGCCATCCTGTACCACCGGAGGCAATTGCCCACCATCTTCTTCACCTAATGCTTTGGTCGAAACTTCTGGTGGTGGTTTTATAACCCCATCCTGAATGACCGGTGGTGGTGTGCCACCATCTTCTTCGCCAATAGCCAGTGTCGTTGCAACTGGTGGTTTAGCAGGGCCGTCCTGGACAACAGGTGGTGGCGTAAGACCGCCATCCTCTTCGCCGACAGCCTGTGTTGTTGCTATCGGCGGTTTAGCAGGGCCGTCCTGGACAACAGGTGGTGGCGTAAGACCGCCGTCTTCTTCGCCGACTGCTTGTGTTGTTGCTATCGGCGGCTTAGCAGGGCCATCCTGGACAACAGGTGGTGGCGTAAGACTACCATCCTCTTCACCGACCGCTAATGTTGTCGCCTGTGGAGGAGGTTGATTGCCGCCCTGTTGCGGCTGGCTGATTTGCTGCAATAACTGAAACAGCAACGATAAAATCTGACTTAATGCTTCCGGATCAAATGAGAATTGCTGCATTCCGTTTGCATTATTCGGAGTTGTTCCTGATGCAGGTGGCCTCTGATGCTGACAGTGGTTGACCTGAGCCTTCTGCCCGGGAACCTGATATTGAAATATTCCGTTCATTTCCACACTCATTATATTTTTTTGGTAAACGGTGTCACATTAACAAGACTAAGCTGCTGATCTTCAGGGTAATTGTTCAAAGCCTCAAGAACATCAGACTAATGGGGTGAGGAAAACAGGGGATGTCACCAGATTACAAAACCGTAATGGCATAACAGCCCCACGATCACTTATGATTCAGAGTCATGAATATCCTGTTAGTAGAAGACGACACCGCCACCGCCAGTTTTATCCGTAAAGGCCTGACAGAGCACGGTTACGTGGTCGACCATGCTGCTGATGGCGAAGATGGTCTACACCTTGCCCTGAATAATCCTTATGACGCCCTGATTGTTGATCGTATGCTGCCAAAGCTGGATGGCCTGGCAATCATTCAGACACTGCGTACAAAAAAAATCGAAGTACCGGTCTTAATCCTTAGCGCGCTGGGCGAAGTCGATAACCGCGTGGAAGGCTTACGGGCCGGCGGCGATGATTATCTGGTTAAACCCTATGCCTTCAGCGAACTATTAGCACGGTTACAGGCTTTATTACGTCGCGCACAGCCGGTTCAGGAACAGACAGTACTCAAGCTTGCTGACCTGGAAATGGATCTGATGAAACGGCAGGTAAAACGCGAAGGCAAAGTGATCAATCTGCAGCCCCGTGAATTTACCTTACTGGAATACCTTCTGCGGAATACCGGCCAGGTCGTCACCCGCACTATGCTGCTGGAAAAAGTCTGGGATTATCATTTTGACCCACAGACCAATGTGATTGACGTCCATATCAGCCGACTGCGCGGAAAAATAGATCGTGACTTTGAGCTTCCCCTGCTACACACCATAAGGGGCGCAGGTTATATGCTGTATGATCCGACGGCTTCTTAATACCACTGTTTTCCGCTTATCGCTGGTCTATGCCTTATTATTTAGCCTGGTCGCAGCGGCAGCGATGGCTTCAATCTACTGGATCGCAGAAACTCATGTCACGCGCCAGACCGATGCCCGCCTCCAGCTGGAAGCAGACATTCTGTTAAACCGCTATGGTATCGGCAATCCTGAGGCATTACTGAGCGATATCCGCCAGCACAACCAACGTGCCGACCTTACTCAGGGCGAGCGCTTTTATTCGTACGTGCTGCTACACCGGAGCCAGTACGATATGCTGAGCCACATTGAGCCGGAATATACGACACCCGATGGTCGCCAGCTGTTTGCCACTCAGGCCCTGAATCAAACGATTAACTTTTCTCTGGCAACGAATCAGGAGCAACCCGCCCGTATCTTAATCACCTTACTGCCCAACCATTATCAGCTGCTGGTTGCAACTGATATGAGTGAGCAACGTGCACTGCTGGATAAGGTATTTAACAGTATGTTACTGGCGATTCTGGTGATTTTCACTCTGGCTGTACTTGGTGGCGGCTTAATGGGCTATGGCGTGTTGCGCCGCATTGATAGCGTGCGCCAAACTGCGGGGGAAATTATGGATGGTGACCTTAGTCAACGAATGACGGTCACCAACCGCAATGACGAATTTGATCGCCTCAGTATTGTGTTAAACAGCATGCTGCAGAAGATTGAACAGCTGATGCAGGCTAAACGTGAAGTAACGGATAATTTGGCTCATGACCTGCGCAATCCGCTGAATCGCCTGCGAAACCGTCTGGAATCCAATCAGTTCCGTAATCCTGACAGCGCTGATTTCCAACAACTGAATCAGGATGCAATACAGGATGTTGACGACCTGATAAAAACTTTTAACGCGCTGCTGGGTATTGCTCAGGCTGAGTCGGGCGTACAGCGTAACGACTGGCAACCAGTGGACTTGAGCCATTTGGTGGATGATCTGGGGGAACTCTATGAAGTGGTAGCAGAAGAAGAAAATATCACTTTCACTCACCGCGCCGATACAGGATTAACGTTATTCGGCAACCGCCAGTTATTAGCACAGGCGCTCACTAATCTGCTGGATAATGCAGTAAAATATACACCTGCGGGCGGACACATCGAATTAATTGCCAGCGCGCATCAGGATGGCATTCAAATTGAAATCAGTGATAGCGGCATAGGCATTCCGGCCGATAAATATGAGCAGGTTTTCGAGCGTTTCGTACGTCTTGATAATGCCCGCAGTTCACCGGGCAACGGCCTTGGGCTCAGCCTGGTTAAAGCAGTTATCGATATGCATGAAGGAAAGATTCATTTAGCAGACAACAATCCGGGGCTGAAGCTGACCCTGCATTTTCCCGGATCGTAAAACTGCGTTAGAATAAGGCTCCCCCACCATCACAGGAGTCATCATGTCGACCGTTTTCATGATTATTCTGCTGATTATTGTCGGCATTTTTTTCTGGCTATCCACGCAAAGTGGCAAATTCAACGTTTCCCGTAAGCGCACCATTGATGCAACACCGGAAGAACTCTTCGCTATCGTCAGCGACTTTAAAACCTGGCCGGAATGGACACCCTGGCTGGCACACGAACCGGGATGTTCATTAGCATTTTCCGATCAGACAGACCAGGAAGGCAGCTGGTACAGCTGGGATGGTAAAATCATCGGTGCCGGAAAAATGATGCAAAACGTCTTGCAATCACCTTCACGCATCGATGCCAGGCTCGAATTCACCCGCCCGATGAAATCCAACAGTGATGTTTACTGGGATTTTGTGCCGGTAGACGAAGGCACCGAAGTCACCTGGGGAATGAAAGGGGAAATGCCGTTTTTCTTCCGCTGGATGGCAGCAAAAATGGATGGCATGATCGGTAAGGATTATGAAATCGGCTTAGCCAGACTGGCGATGCAGGCTGGTGATAACAGCAATCCTCTGGAACTCGAATTTAGTGGCATTACTGAAGCACCCGCTCAACAATACATCAGCAGCGCCTGGGAAGGATCACTGGATGAACTGGGGCCGGTTATGAAGGAAGGCTATCCGAAACTAATGGCAGCGGTCGAAGAACATAGCCTCGAACTCAGCGACTCACCTTTTGCGATTTACCATAAAGTTGATCCGAAAAAACGCTTTGTAAAATGCGAAATGGCGCTGCCGGTGAAGGAAGGCAAGGAAATCGCAGGTTTTAATACTGGTGAATTACCGGCCCGCCGCTACTCCCGTACCACCCTGCGTGGCGAATATAGCCACCTGGAACATGCCTGGCATGCTGCGTTTAGCCACTTACGGATGGTTAAACAAAAGTTTAAATGGCCACAGCCGATGCTGGAACGTTATGCCAGTGATCCACAGGTGAATAGCGGGCTGGATGTCGTAACGCATCTGGACATTCCGGTTAAATAAACCAGATATCTCTCTGCATACACTTCCCAAAAGCCCTTACCCTTACCGGAAGGGCTTTTTAATACCCTGACATTTCTAAATATCCATAACCAAGCGGCTCATCATTATTGATATTGATGATTTTAACAGCCCCCTCCCAATACGTAATACCGGTTTCCATCAGCTGATCATCAAGCAGCGCCTCTATCCGCCAATGTTTGTCCAACTCAGGAATCCCCATCTCCCAAACTACCGGGTACTTTCGCTCACCCACTGACCAGTAACGTACCGGCTTCAGTTCAACCTGCTGATAGTCCAGCGCCTGCGTCTCACCATTCGCATCTACCCATTTACCGGCACTATGACGATCCGTTGCCCCCGATTTACTACGCATACGGTAAAACATCAGGTCATGTCCCTCATTCAGCTGCAGCGAAAACCAGTCCCAGCCGGCCTGATCTTCTCCCAATGCGCTGGTACTCCATTCACGATCCAGCCATGAATATCCCTGCACCGGCATTGTCCGTTGCTCGCCGTCTCCTGTGGTAAGCGTCACTTTTCCCTTTGTCTGCAGGCGGGTAAAAGAGTAATAGTAAGAAGCATTACCCACAGCACTGCTCTTCTGGCTTAACCCCTGCTCTCCCTGCAACACCACAGGCTTTTGAGGTATCAGCTGTAATTCCAGACTAAAATCTGCCGTGCTAACAGCAATCTCCCAGGGGAAACTACCATCTGTCGTACCAGATAATTGCCAGTCTTCCAGCCAGACTCTGAACGGCTGATCAGCCTGACCAGCCAGGCCAGCTGCACCACGGGCCAGTCGCTGATCGTGATAGTGCTTCTCCTGCTGCACATCGGTGAGTGCAATGTGTGCCATCCACACCTGATTAGTTGCCCAGCCGGAACCACTTTCAGGTTTATCAGGACTTATCGCATTACGAAAGAAGGTCAGCTGATAACCAAAATGGCGGCCCTGCGTCGTTTTAAGATTGCCGGTGACATACCACCATTCACTCCGGAATTCAGGATGCACCCGATGATCATCAGGAAACTGAAAGTTACGCGGCTCTATCACCCTGGCAAAACCTTCAGCGGCAACACCGCCAAGCGCACCATGCAAATCAAAGGCATCTTTTTCAGGCGCTTTTTCGCAGCCACTAACAATGAGGCATAGAATCAGCAAAGCGAATACTTTTTTCATCGGCGCAGTATACACAGCCAGAGATTTTCATGACCAAACCCAGTTACTTTACGTGTGCATTGTTACTACTCTTCATTATCGGGCTTACAGCCTGCGGCAAGCCGGATGCACAAGCAATGCTGGAAGATTATGCCGACAGCATGAGCAACGTATTGGAAACTAATATCGCGATTGACTTAGACAACGCTGCAAAACAACTTCCGGCCTTTCCTGAAAAACGTGAGCGTAAACTGACAACGCCCGATATCCGCGAAGGTATGCTCGAAGTCTGGGATTTTGAGCAATGTGGCATGATGTACCTGATTGCTGAACGCAACAGCTCACTGGGAAAAGTTATGCTGCCAAGCCAGAAAATGCGCTATGAGCTGCGCTTTATGGCAGCATTGCAGCAATGCCGTCAGCAAATGCAACAGCTGGAAAAACCCGGCCCTGACCAACAGGCCTTCATCAAACGTCTGCAGGAGATCGCGCAACTCAAACAGCAGAACCTGGCCCGTGAAGTCTGGAACGGCATCTATGGCTCCGACGAAATCAGCCAGCATTTTGCTACCGGTCAACCACCGCTATCACCGGTGAATGGCCAATCCGGTAATGTGCTTCGTGGCCTGGAAAAATTAAGTGCGTTGGCCGAACTGTCTAATGCCGAAACACTGCATATTCCAAGCTGGCTGAAAGACATTGAAGGCATTTACTACAACTTTTATAGCAGTCGTTTTGGTGCTGAATTGCTGCCCGCACTACTGATACTCACGGAAACACTGGATAAAACGGCTGAAGCTATCGAAAAACG
>JBMZDK010000262.1:0-5936 GCA_049614265.1 Thiolinea sp. | reverse complement strand
GATCTGGGCACGTGCTGCGGCCATGGTACATGTTTTTCTGCCTAATCTGGCTGAAGCCGGGGCTGCTGATATCATGGGGTTTTTATTGGTTGGTTCGGCCATCGGTGCTATTTTTGCTGCGGTGGTTTTTTGTATCGGTGCTTTTTCGATACCCATGATGATGGATCGTGATGTGGATGCGGTAACGGCTATTATTAGTTCAGTATCTGCGGTACTGAGGAATAAACTGGTTATGCTGATCTGGGGAATGCTGATTGTTTTGGGGATTTTAGCGGGGATGGCGGCAGGTTTTATTGGGTTAGCAATTACCCTGCCGGTGATTGGGCATGCGACCTGGCATGCTTATCAGGAGGTCATCGACATTGCGGCATGGGAGGCTCAAGCCCACACCCACGCAGAATAATCTGAGTCAGGGTATCTGCTGCTTCATCAAAGTCTTCTTCCCTGAGGCTATCTTCTTCCATACCCAGGGCGGCTGTAACCTGATAGCCAAAGTCTGCGTAATGCTGGGTCGATGACCATAGCAGGAAGATCAGGTGTGCGGGTGCAATCGCTGCCATTTTTCCCTGGTCGATCCAGGATTGAAAAACACGGCAGCGATCCGTAAACCATTCGACATAACCCTGCTGATAATACTCCCGTAGATTTTCACCACCAGTCATCAGTTCAAGGGCAAAAATGCGTGAAGCCAATGGGTAGCGACGGGAAAAATCAATTTTCGCTCTGACATAACCACTCAGTGCAGTTGCCGGGTCATCTTCCGGTTTCATATCATTCAGCGCAGCATCCCAGAGTTTCAGGATGTTGGAGAGAATCCTATTGTAAAGCTCCAGCTTGCTGCTGAAATAATAGTGAATATTGGCCTTGGGCAAATTAGCACGCTCAGCAATGTTTTGAATGCTGGTAGCTTTATAGCCATGACGGGCAAATTCAATTTCCGCAGCCTCAATGATTTTCCGCATGTTGCGTTGGCGTATCGAGCCGGGCGGTTTATTTTTATTAACTGCTTTACTGTTATTTGCCATAAATTACGGTTGGGGTTTCCTGTTATTTGTCTGATATCAATTTCAGGCGATTATAGCATGATTCAGCAAACAGCGATGTCAGGGCTTCAGTTCAAACTTTGCCTAACACATGCGGCTTTCAAAGCCTGACATGTGCTAGGCAATGGAAGTAATCTGTTAGCTGCGGCTGGTAACTTCCAGCAGGTGATAGCCAAACTGGGTTTTAACCGGGCCATGTACAACATTCAGGTCACCATTGAATACAACCTGATCAAATTCCGGAACCATCTGGCCACGACCAAAAGTCCCCAGGTCGCCACCACGCTGTCCGGAAGGGCAGCTGGAGTGTTGCTTGGCAACGTCAGCAAAATCAGCTCCGTCTTCGATTTCAGTTTTTAAAGCCAGGCATTGTTCTTCGGTAGAAACCAGTAAATGTCTTGCGCTTGCTTGAGACATGGTAATTCCTTAATCATTGGTAAAGCGCGCATTCACCCATAACACCTGCTGAAATGCAAGTAATAAACAAGGGTAAATTTAGTTCAATGATGTTTTTCCTCTGCACATTATATCCTGATATATTGCACTGCAATATCAGGTGCTGAGTTACGTGGAGTAAAGTATGGCCGGTCAAACGAATACAGGCCTGAAACGATTACAGAAAGCTTTACGCTTTTCCTGGCAGGGATTGTGTGCTGCCTACCGGCATGAAGAGGCTTTCCGGCAGGAGATCTGGGCATTAATCGTGGCGGTGCCACTGGCGTTTTGGTTAACCGGCTCCGGTGTTGAACGGGCCATACTGATTGCCAGTGTGCTGCTGGTGATGATTGTTGAATTACTGAATTCAGCGCTGGAAGCCGTTGTGGATCGCATTGGCAGTGAGAAACATGAGCTGTCAGGGCGTGCAAAAGACATGGGATCCGCAGCAGTATTATTGGCGCTGGTGAATGCCGTACTGATCTGGTGTTTTATCCTGCTCTGAACAAAGCCAGAGCAGGGAAGATACTCATTGGGCGGTAAATACAGCCTTGCGTTTCTCAACAAAAGCCTTCATGCCTTCCGTTTGATCAGCCGTGGAAAAGGCAATGCCAAATGCCCGGTTTTCCATGCTATTTGCACGATCCAGCGGCATATCTTCACCGTCACGCACCAGTTTTTTGCTGAGTTCAACCGCTATTGGGGCTTGAGCGCAGATTGTGCGGGCAATCTTCAATGCTTCATCCATGAGCTGGTCGGAAGGATAAACATGATTTACAAGTCCCCACTCCAGTGCTGTCTGCGCATTAATCGAACGACCACTGACTATCATTTCCATGGCGCGGGCACTGCCGATTCGGCGTGGCAGGCGCTGTGTGCCGCCAAATCCGGGTGGGACACCGAGTTTGACTTCAGGCTGGCCGAATTGCGCGTTTTCTGCGGCAATAATCCAGTCACAGGCTAAGGCCAGTTCACAGCCGCCTCCCAGAGCATAACCATTAACGGCAGCAATCACCGGAAAGGGCAGGTCAGACAGTGCTTGTACTGTGCTCAAACCAAGGCTGGAGAAGCGTTGACCTTCAACAGCTGTCTTTTCCCACATCTGTTTAATATCAGCACCGGCAATAAACGACTTGTCTCCGCTGCCGGTAACGATCAACACACGGATGTCCTGTTGCATTGCTAATTGTTGAGCTGCTGCCCGTATCTCTTCCAGTGTTTGTTGGTTCAGGGCGTTCAACTGTTTTGGCCGGTTAACCGTTAGCAGGTAAATCCCGGCTTCCGGGGTGTCGAGCAGGATATTGTCAAAGCTCATAGCGCCTTCCATAGGTGTTTATCTCGGCGCTGATTATACCTGTATTTTATCTGCTGTAGCAGCTCCGTTGCATTGTGCCCCCGGCTCAGGCCATACAAACGGCTTCATTAGTTTCCTGCAGGCGTGTACGGAATTGTTCCAGTGGTTCCGGGCGGCCAAAGTAATAGCCCTGACCCAGATGACAGCCAATTCCCTTCAGATATTGCATTTGATCCTGAGATTCGATGCCCTCCGCAATCACTTTCATTTTAAAGGCACGGGAAATATCCATAATGGCATTAAGCAGGTGGGTTTTCTGATTATTGCCGGGAATATGGTCAATAAAGCTTTTGTCAATTTTAAGATGAGTAAATGGATATTTTTCCAAATATGATAATGAGGAATAACCGGTGCCAAAGTCGTCAATTGCAAGATTAAATCCGGCATCACGAATCATCTTAAGGTTTTCCAGTACAATATCCGTATTTTGCATTAATGCCGTTTCAGTGATTTCCAGTGATATGCAGTTTGGTGACAGATGTTCGCTGGAAAAACCGCTAATAAATCGTTCTGCAAATCCTTTTTGGGTGACCTGAATAGGTGAGGCATTAATGGATAAATAGAACGGGGAGTTTTCGCTGGATTGGAGTAATGCATGCAAGCTGCTGATTGATAAATCAATTACATGATTACCGACTTCCATAATCATACCGTGTTCTTCAATAATGCTGACGAGTTCGTCAATAGTGGCATGGTACTGATTCAGTTTTTCCCAGCGCAACAGAGCCTCGGCAGCAACAGTTCGTCCTGTCTGTAACTCAACTATAGGCTGGAACACGAGGTAGATCGGGCTGAGGCTGGTGTGCAGGTGACGGCGCAGGGTGTTAGCAATCAGCGTGCGTTTGGTTAAGCGTGCACCGAGTTCATGCGTATAGTATTCATAGGTATTCCGGCCTTCGAGTTTTGCATGATACATTGCGGTATCAGCCTGCGAAATAATCTCATGACTGGTCTTACCCTGATCCGGGTAACTGGAAATGCCAATAGAGCAGGAGATGAAAATAGTAAAATCTTCATTGGCAAAAGGTGATTCAATCGCTTTCAGAATTCCCTCACATATAGCGTCGATTTCGGCTTTTATTCCCGTCGACTTGAGGATGATAATAAATTCATCGCCACCAATGCGTGCAATAATGTCGCCCTGATTCTCATCAATTTCCTGACGCAGGCGCTGCACCACTTCAGTTAATAACTCATCGCCAACATGATGACCATAGGTATCATTGATCAGTTTGAAACGATCGAGATCGATGAATAGCAGGTGAAATGGTTGTGGGTTTTCCTGATCAAGCGTTTCCAGAGCCAGTGTTTTTAGTGCGGAATGCCGGTTAGGAATCTGGGTCAGTGAATCAAGGTTTGCCTGTTCAATCAGGCGGTTCTCGTAATTTTTCTGATCCGTAATATCGGTGAATGTCGCGCACATGCCACCACCGGGCAGGTAATAACGATGGATCTTAATGATCCTGCCGGTAGGGGGATACAGCTCTTCCTCGATAACCATATTCTGGGTTTTAATCGCCTGAATATGTTCTTCTGCCAGTGTTTCCGGGTTGCCCTCACCTAATACTCCTAATTGTGCGATGGCACGGTAGGCATCTTTCAGAGAAGCATTAAAGTGGACAAATTCCGGTGGGAAAATCTGCATATGTTCGTAAGCCGGATTCCAGGCAATGAGGCGCAGTTCACGATCATATATGGTAATACCCTGATCCAGCGTATCCAGCGTAAAAGGCAGGTACTCACTCGCCTTATTGAGTTCAGGCTGAACTTTATTTGTGCCCAGAGGTACTGCAGTGAGCAGCAATTTGGCTTCCGCATGACTGTTTTCCGGTGTGATATGAACCCGGTAGTTTTCATTGATTAAACCATTCGGGGTTGCCTGTGTTTCAATAGTAAATTCAGCATAACGGCCGGAACGTGCTTTGCGCAGATAAGCCTGTAACTGGAGGTATAAATCGTTTGGCAATAATTCAGACAGTTTTTGTCCGAGAATATGTTTTTGCGAAGTCCACTGTTTGAATGTGGGGGAATGACTGGTAACGTTGAGTTCGCTATCAAATTCAGCTGCAATTATAGGAAGGTGTGTCAGCAGGTTTGTGGTTTTTGTTTTCATATTATTATTATCTTACTGTTGGCCTGAAGACGGAATTTTTACCGCCCAATGGCAATAATTACACAAGTACTCCCAAAAATTAATATGTTGTAACAGGCTGTTTAATAACAATGAAAAATAGTTTTTTGGCCTGCATTGATTGGAGTACAATTTGTAGCCAATGCGATTGGGGATGCATGGTCAATTATCAAATATACGCTGGGAATACTTGCTGCGAGGTTAAGGAGAGACAGTTGGTATTGTGTCATTCTGTGCGCAAAAATTTACAGAAGTTTGTATGCTTTTTGCCCTGCTAGCGGGTGTTTCAGAAGAAAAACCAGAACAGTAATAAAAATACTGCAATCCAGAACATCATCGGTTTGGTAAACATACCCATGGTAGTGGTGGTCGTTTGCTCTTCATGTTCCTCCTCAGGTTTTTGTTGTTCGTATTCGGCAATCACCGGTATAGCGGCATCATAGTCCTCATCTGCAACATACACCCGGGCAAAATCCATTGTTGCTATTTCGCCAACGCCGCTTTGCAGATGATGACCACCGACATGGCTCTGAATACCCCGCGCTTCCAGCATACCGGCGACAATATGGGCTTCCGTCACATTACCTGCTTTATAAATGGTTTTCATTTGTTGTCTTGTTTCCTTCCGTCAGTTAATAAGCAGTGTGGTAAATGTTTTCAACATGCTCAAAGCCCGTTAGCTAACGGAGCAAGGGTTTCAAAATCTCTGAAAACTATTGCGCACGTACTTAGTCAGTTATTGATTATAAATTCTCATTGGTAGAATTGCTGTTGCCAAAGCCACTGCTCAACGTTGACAAAGGGTATATTATTCGCTGGCAATCACCTAAGATTATTATCCTGTGCAATTTAATAACAAGGACGCCAGTATGCCAACCGCACCCATCGCCGAAAAAATCCCCCATACTCATAGTGAACACGGTGTAAACCGTCCGGATCCTTACCATTGGTTACGCGATGATGAGCGGAAAAA
>JBMZDK010000261.1:0-6110 GCA_049614265.1 Thiolinea sp. | reverse complement strand
TCACCCCGCGCCGCCACGTGCATTTCAAACAGCTCATACAGTGACAGCTTGTTGCTCACATTAAGAATCGCGTGCAGCTTCTGCTGAATACTCGCCTGGCTGCTTTCCACATTATTACGGTAGAAGCCATTGCGGGAAACCGGTAAATCCGTCCACACCATTTGACGCTGCTGCAGATCAAACACCACCGGCATCACACTACGGCAAGCCTGAGTCAGGTCAATCTTCTGTTCCACCGTCGCTGGTTCAAACACTTCATTACTATTCGGCTTAGCGCGACTCATCCAGCCAACAAAACAGCTTTCGTGCTCGGCAAAGTTCGGGCCGCTAAACACCAGCACATTCATCGCCAGATAACGCGCCTGTTTCGCTGCCGATGGCACATCAATATCGATAAACTCACTCGCACCTTGTTTGGCACGTGTAATATCACCGCTATGATAAGCCTGATATTTGGCCGACTTCAGGTTGGTATAGCTGACGTGACCAATCATCGCGCCATTGTCATCATGGAAGGTCGCACTCAGATCAATATCCATACCTTTCCAGTACACAAATAACCGCAACGTATCTTTATCCAGCGTCAATGGCAGACGTGTACCCCGCGCCATATTGTGTAAACCGGTTGAAGCGCTGCGCTGCTGTGTTGGTAGTGGGCATTCAATTAACTCAGGTGCCAGCCAGACTTTTCCCAGCGATTCCAGTTCAGCAAAACGGCTCACCAAACTCGCACGAATACCTTGCTGCAAAACAACCAGCAACTCGGCAGCAATCACCGTCTCAAAACCCGTAATCGCAATGGCTTTCTGCAAGCTGCCTTTCGGGAAAACAATACGCTCCGAACGTGCTTCCGCACGTGAATTCAGGTGGCCCAACAGCTGCAACAAGTTCCGCACCGGAATCTTATCCACTACGGCCAGAAACGCCTCAATCACCAGCTTTTGCTGCTGTTGGTTTTTGCGTAATGTCGTAAAGCTGATCAGAGCTTTCATGCCCTTACCTTGCTTATCAGTAGCATCAAGCAAATGCGCCACCCGCAACAAGTGGTCTAAGCGACGTCCAAATTCACCGGGGCGTGCCTGTAACAAACGAATGCAGGCCGCTATATTAGCAGTATGTAACGCAACTTCCAGATGACTGTAAAAGCTTTCCAATTTGCCGTTATTGCGTGCTTTCTTCGCAATCGCAAACACCTTGGTTGAGTAATCACCCACATGCAGGTTATGGAACAGGCGCACCCATTTATTGCGATGACGACCAATGTCTTCTTCATTGATCACCCGTTCCAACTGCTTCACCAAAGTACGACGCAGCGGGCGCGATAAGGATTTAAAGCGTGTGTTGTCCGCCAGTGATACATCACCACCCGACAGATACGTCACAATACGCAGGATATCCGTTGCCGTTTTCACTAATGGCGCAATATCCCGACCGCGCTGCAACCAATCAGCCGCTAATAAACACTTGTTCTCATGAAACGGAATTTCATCCGGCAGCTGCAAAGACTCCGCATCATCCTGTTCCAGAAACCAGGCAATAATCGCCTTGTCTTCTTCCGACAGTGAATCCCGGGACGCCAGTAGCGTTGTAAACAAGCTCCGAAACTGCGTATTGTCTATAAAACCAATCGGCTGAAACTTCACTGTTTCAAATGCAAACTCACGCGGTAATTCCGGGTAATCCGGCTGCCAGTGGCCGTAGCTGTAATAATGCAACAACGCATTCAGATACAGCTCAACCTCAGAAGCCTCCATCACCTGCTGTGGGAAGTTCGGGTACATTGGTTTGTGTTTAACATGGCTGCCTTTGAGCTGCTTAACCGCAGGCATAAGCATTGTTGCCAAGTCGGTAATCGAAGCCACTGACCATGTGTTCAGCGCCTTAAATACATCTTCCGCCAATACAAAACCCTGTGACATCAGGTTCGCATTCAGTGTTAATACCTGCGCGGTGTTATTGTCACCAGCGACAGCACTAACATCCATAGCGTCATCAACTACGATGGCCTGGAATTTTTGTAACGCAATACTTGTTTTATCCATCGTTTATACCTCTGAAAATTAAGGAAAGCTGGCGATCTGTGCTTTTACCACAAACTAGCCGGAGTCGAACCGGTAAGCAGCATGCAATTGCATGCGTACTTGTAGAAGGAAGACCGCCAATGGCCTTTTGTAGCTGAAGGAAAGCCGGAGACCTGAATCATATAGAGTCCGTATTCTTTCGAACCGGCATCTCTATCCATAAGAATCAGAAGGAAGGCCTCCGATAGCCTTCGCACAATCCGGGGAGTAGCAGCGCTCATTGGTAGATTAAAAGTCTACTGCTCAATGAGCAGTCAGAAGGAAGCACTGCTATAGCCGGTTTGTGTTTTAGCAGGGAAATTGAAATATCTATTGCTGTTGCTCTACCCACTGAGCTACACATTGCAGCTTGAACTGGCCAATGTGGCTGGATTCGAACCAGCGACCCACAGATTGGAAGTCAGAAGGAAGATACTTCATAGCCTTGCTGTAGGTATATTTGCAATGGCCATGCCAAGTGTTGATCGCTTTGATTAAAAAGTTCTTTTAATTATTTAATAACAATGAGTTACAGGCACTTCCTTTTATTCCATACGAATTTTAAATTTCACCAAGCAAAATCACCTCAGGAAAAACTATCTTAAAATCAACGGAAATATCAAAAAAGATAACCAAATATAGAACAATCAAATCATTCACCACCAGCAAGTGCTATCCGCCATTTGTCTATACCTCCCCAGCATTTTAATACCCGCTCAGTTTAACCATTGCATCCAGTCTTAATTTGGCTGCGTACACCCGGCAAGATAAGACAGTGTTTCTTATCCTTCAAAAAAATTTGATTAATTTTAAACCGGTCATACAAGGTAAAAATCATGAGCAAATTAACATCTTCATTCGCTACCGCTGCATTAGCAGTGGCTCTTAGTACACCAGCAATGGCAGCGGATGCTCCAAAAGGTAGTTCCGGAGCATCTATTGGCGCTGGCGATAAAGTCCATTGTTATGGCATCCACTCGTGTAAAGGAAACTCTGACTGTAAGACTGCAGAACATAGCTGTAAAGGTCAGAATGCTTGTGGCGGTCATGGCTTCAAAGCAATGACCGCAAAAGAGTGTTTAGATAAAGAAGGGGTTATCTCTGACATTAAAGTTATGTCTGACGCTGACGCTAAAGAATCTGACGCGAAAGAAAGTTAATTCGGGAGAGTTTAATGATTTCTGGTTTTGGGCTGGGGCTTCGCACAGAACATTACAGTGATTTTCTGGAAACCCCTCAAGCTGTCGATTGGCTTGAAATCATTTCCGATAATTATATGGTCAGTGGTGGTAAGCCACTGGCCATATTAGATGAAATTCGCGCAAACTACCCAATGGTTATGCACGGCGTTTCGATGTCCATTGGTTCAGCGAACGGACTAAATAAGGAATACCTTAAAAGGCTAAAAATCCTGGCAGATCGCGTACAACCGATGTGGATTTCAGACCACCTTTGTTGGACAGGAGTACATGGCCGGAATATGCACGATTTACTACCGCTACCTTATACGGAGGAGGCATTACAGGTCATTAAACGCAACGTAGAACAGGCTCAGGAAGTACTTCAACGGCCGTTGATTCTGGAGAATGTGTCAAGCTATGTCGAATATAAAGCGTCTCAAATGACCGAGTGGGAATTCCTTGCTGAATTGTGCAAAGCCACCGGGTGTCGACTACTGTTAGACCTCAACAATATTTATGTGAGTGCGCATAATCATGGTTTTTCGCCGACGACATTTATGAAGGGAATACCCATAGAGAGCGTTGCTCAATTTCATCTGGCGGGGCACCTGGATAAGGGCAATCACCTGATTGACACTCATGACCATCCGGTATGTGATGGCGTATGGGAAATTTATCAACAAGCCTTAAATCATTTTGGTTTTATCCCAACAATGATAGAACGCGATGACAAAATTCCGCCATTGGCTGATTTACTTGCTGAGTTAGATATCGCAAGACAAATCGCTGACAACACACTCAATGCTAAAATCGCGATATGAATCTCATTGACGTACAAACAGCGTTTCAGGATATATTGCTGGCCGAGCAAAGTAGTGGAGCTGACTGGATTGCAGATTCAGAAATCCCCTTGTCACCACAGGAACGCATGGGGATTTATCACAATGCATACCGTGTTCGACTGGTAGAAGTATTACTGGATAACTTTGAACACACCGGCATGTACCTGGGTGAAGAATGGTTCTATAAGCTGGCTAATCGGTATGTTCAGTCTCATGCTTCAACACACCAGAATATCGCTAATTATGGTTACCAGTTCCCGGACTTTTTAGCTAAACAACTACCCCGGGATTTGGAGGTTGCAGAGCTTGCGTTATTGGACTGGACGTTAAGAAGAGCATTCGATGGACTCGATAGCCAGTTGTTAAACAATGATGATTTACAAAACCTCATTGGAAGCTACGGGGTTGAGGCTCGTCTCGTCCCAGTGGCGACGGTGAGTGTTGTCACTCACCGCTTTAATACCGTGGATATATGGCACGCGATAGATAGTGAAAAAGCGCCACCAGCCGTTGAGCTATTAGAAGTGCCTATTGATATACTGACATGGCGCAAAGGTTTCTCGCCCCATTTCCGCAGCCTGAGCATAATAGAGTCGGCTGCTGTCAAACATCTACTGGCTGGTGACAATTTGGAGCAGATTGGCGAATCACTGACCACCCAATTCCCTCAGGATGATGTGACAACTGAATTCGGCTTAATGTTACAACGTTGGATTGCGGACGAAGTTTTAGCTAAAGCTGCACTAAACAATTCCGGCAACAATCAACCAGGCGATCGTTAACCGGCACTAAGTTCACTTTGATCAATCACCGGCACATCAGGCAGCTCATAATAATCCCCCTTATCTTCCGGATAGAGTTGTGACTCAATTTTAAGCCCGGTGTCACCATCCAGCGTGCCCGCAAAAATTGAGGTACTCCCTTTTCCAAAGGGGCGGTAAAACAAGTTCCCGCCGCAATTGCCACAAAAGGCCCGCTCCGCATAATCTGAGGATTTATACCAGCGCAAACTGTCACCATGCACTGTCAGATTTTCATTCGGCGCTGAGGTTGCCGCCACATAATGCCCGGAAGACTTGCGGCACAATGTGCAGTGGCAAGCACAAACCGGACGCAGTTCGCCCCGCACTTCGTAATGTACCTGGCCGCACATACAGCTGCCGGTTTTAATGGTTTCACTCATATCATTCTCCTTTAAATAAGCACTAATGTTCTGACCTCAATACTACGGCGCGGTGGATCATCCGGCTTTGAGTCAGGGTGTTTGAATGCTGCATGGGGCGTGAATTTCACAGCTCCGTTTTCCGCACTATCGTAGCCTTTGAATAACAAAACCTCATCACACCGCATCTGTGAAAAATAATGCCAGCGATGATGCGGATTGTGGCGCACACTATAAATCTCACCACGACGCTCCGGATAGATAATCGGGCTGGGAACAAGATCATCAGCCGCAACCGAACGCCCATCCAACAAACCCAGCGGCGCTACCCTGACCGGTTCTGTCAGAGGCCGCCAGACATTGACCTGCAATAGCCTGCGCTCAGCCCATGCTGCGGCCTGTTTATCACCAACACTATCCCGCAAACGCTGCCAGCAAGATGCAGCGGTATAATCATTATGAACATGTGCTGCGGTGCGACGTAGCCCCGGTGTTGGCTGACTGCTGCGCTGGGTGTGATCGATAATTATCACGGCTGTTGCCTGTAGGTATTCACGTAATAAAGCACTGATCTCTGGATAATAATGCTGCGTTATCGCCCTATCATCACCAAAAGCTAGCGCTGGCACAACCTCATGATTTAACAAGACAAAGCCGTGTTCATCCAGGTTAAAACGCTCTGTGTTCTCACGCGCATCATGCACCGGCATATACTGCGTTTCATAACACCCCAGATTAACTGTTTCCTCACCGAAATCACGCATAATAAAACCAGCCTGCGGTGAATCATGTCGCAGATATTCAAACCCTGCGCAAACATCAGCCATCGTTATTCTCCCGCTTATGTGTATGGTTTGAATGTATG
>JBMZDK010000260.1:0-6135 GCA_049614265.1 Thiolinea sp. | reverse complement strand
AACCGATTTATCGTGACATCAGCAAAGGTACGCTGCAATGCTCCAGTAAATCCCGGGTCACACCACCCAGCACAACTTCCCGCAGCCGGTTATGACCATAAGCACCGGCAACCAGCATATCAGCACCACTATCGACAATATGATTCAGCAGCAAATTACCCACCGACAACCCGCTACGACTCAAACGACGGGCAACCGCTGGCACCCCATGCCGCTCCAGATGTACCACCATTTCATCCAGACCGGCATATGCCGCCGCCGCACTTTTCGGCTCAGCAATCGTACACAGCTCAACCAAATCAGCAGCCTGCAATAAGGGCATCGCATCATATAAAGCCCGCGCTGCCTCCCGCGAGCCATCCCAGGCCACAACAATGCAGTGTGGCGGGTTCAGCGGACACTGTACATACGGCACCACCATGACTGGCCGCCCACTACGCAGAATCACTTTATCCGGTTCATCCAATACCGGATCACCCTGCTGTTCCGGGTTATGCTGACCCAACAGCACTAAATCAGCGCGGCGGGAATAACCAATCACGATATCGTTAAAATCACCGACTTCCTCAATCCATTCACTACCGCCAGCCAAATCAGCCATTGCCTGACGAAATTGCGTTTCAACAACCTCAAGACGGGTTTTAAACTCAATATCATATTGCCTGCGCGCCTCAAGAAAGGCACTTTTCTCAACAAATTGCGGGATTTGGATTTCAGGCCTGATAAACAACCCGGTCACATGGGCACCAAAACGTTTAGCATAACGTGCTGCGATTTCAATACGTTGCTGACTTGCCGCAGTAGTGTCAGCTAATACCAGAATTTCTTTCATTTCACCGTACCTCAGTCAATTCCTTACTTCCTGGTACTACTGTATTAAAAACCCAGGCAGCAGAACCTGACCCAGATCAAGCCATCAGCAATGAATCCCCCCGGACAACAAAACACAGCACAAGGCACGGCAAATCTAACGCAGCATAAAAATGCGACATATACCCACGATTTGCTACGCGTAAAATGTGACTAATGAGGTGGAACTGTTAAACTGAAACCATCGTCACAACGACCAGGGAACTATGAAAATAGCTAATAAACTACGCTGGACGCTGGCCGGGGTCATGATGCTCCTCACCCTGATCTTCCTGCTGTTTCTGTTTTTTGCCACCATTAACTTCCTTAATCTCTGGGATCGGCTCCAGCAGGCACCGGATTGGCTGTTTTATACCTATATGGGTTTTATTGGCCTGATTGTGGCAGCTAGCGGCTACTTTATTTACCGTTTTTTATACGCTGGCAATACGGCCAATAAAGTTATCGAACCGGTGAATGAAGAACAGCTAAGGGAAGAAATCGATAAGTTTGAAGCATCCGGTGTGGACACCCTGCCACTCAAAGCTGAGCTGGAAAAACTGCAGCAACGCAAAGACAGTGGCCAGATTAATATTGCTTTTTTTGGCGATGTCAGCACGGGTAAGTCATCCATTATTAAAGCCCTGTTACCTGACGCTCAGATAGAGCCTGATCTGCGGGGTGGC
The DNA here is from genome assembly GCA_049614265.1 of Thiolinea sp. Lineage (GTDB taxonomy): Bacteria > Pseudomonadota > Gammaproteobacteria > Thiotrichales > Thiotrichaceae > Thiolinea. Next base: position 4,600 of record JBMZDK010000260.1, on the reverse strand, counting down.
TCTACCCGCAATATCCGTGAATACCGCTGGACTGCCCGCTCCGGCGATCGTTTATTATTAACAGATCTGCCGGGGCGTAATGAAGCAGAAGGCGACCTCAATGAGATCGTACGCGACGAAGCTGTCCGGGCACAGATTGTGGTTTATGTGATCGATTCTGATTTTAGCCGCAGCCAGTATGATGATGTTCAACAACTACGTGATTTTGGCAAGCCCCTGATCCTGGCTTTTAATAAAAGCGACCAGTACAACAAGGAAGAACGCACTTTACTGACCCAGAGAATTGCCGGGCGCTTTCCGGCAACCGAGCAACACAACGCCCCCAACGTTGTCTTTATTCAATCCGGTGGCAGTGAAGAGGTGATTCGCGTTTATCCCGATGGCCGGGAAGAAACCCTGATCCGACCACGCAAAGCCGATGTCTCCGCTCTCACCCGCCAGATCCAGCAGGAAATTGATGGGCATATAGAATGGCTGGAGCAGCTGCGTGACGCCAGCGTATTCACATTAGTAAAACAAAAACTGGATCAGTCGCGCGATGATTTTCGCCGCCAGAAAGCTGAAAAAATTGTTCGAACTTCAACCCGCAACGCTATTTTCGGCTCGCTGGCTGCCCTGAGTCCCGGAACAGACATTGTGATTCAGGGTGTTATCGGCACCAAAATGGTAAAAGACCTGTGCGACCTCTATGACTGCCCGGTGAGCCAGGTCGATATCGACAATTTTCTCGATTTCAGCCAGGGTCAGGTGAAAAAAAGTATTCCGCTGATTCTGGCGGTAGCCGGTAATGGTTTAAAAGCCTTTCCGGGGGTAGGCACCGTGGCCGGGGGACTGGTACACGCCGTCGCTTATGGCTTAATTTTTGATGCATTGGGGCACGCCATCACGCATACTTTGGAACAACGTGGTGCACTGAAGCCCGCGCCTGCCGCGCTGACGTTTAGGGAGATGCTGAGTGGAAATATGGAAGAACGTACAAAAACATTTGCCCGACTGGTTGTCGACCAATACCGACAAAAAAACGACTGAGTCAGAAGGGGAAATATGGCAAAACGTACAGAAACATCTGCCTGACTGGTTACCGGTCAGCAATGGCAAAAAAGCGGCTGAAGCAGATACTGAAGCCGCATCAGCTGAGAATGCAGCAGCCATAAACCCGGCGGAAGAGGAAGCCGGGACGGAAGGCAAAAGAGCCAGCGGTGATTCACACCTGCAGCTGGCGACAGAAAGCCTGCGCCAGTTGCTGGATGACAGCCGGATTCCGGATAATGTGCGCAATGTGCTGAGTGAAGATTATTCACAGGTACAACGTATGCTGGATAAACTGGAACATGGTCACATCCACATCGCGGTATTCGGCCGTGTTAGCGTCGGCAAATCTTCGCTGCTTAATGCGTTATTAGGCAAAGAGGCTTTCAGCGTCAGCGTCCTGCACGGAGAAACAAAACAAAGCCATATCCAAAACTGGGAAGAATACGAGGACGGCGGCCTATTCCTGATTGATACGCCGGGGATTAATGAAGTCGATGGCGAAGCACGTGAGGAACTGGCACACGAAGTGGCGGAGCGTTCTGATCTTGTGCTGTTTGTTGTGGACAGCGACCTGACAGATGTTGAATTCCGGGCATTACAAACCGTTGCTGCGGGGCACCGTCCAACGCTGTTAGTGGTAAACAAAGCAGATCGCTACACAGAAAAAGAACAACGCCAGTTACGCTCAGTGATTCGTGAGCGCACTCATGGCGTGGTTGCGCCGGAAAACATTGTCTTTACCACCGCACAATCCACGCGCCAAACCATTATTATGGTTGATGAAGATGGCAATGAAACCGAAAGTGTCCGGAGCCGCCCCACTGATATTATCGCCCTGAAAACACGGCTCTGGGACATTCTTGAATCCGAAGGAAAAACACTGGCTGCCCTAAACGCCTCGTTATTCGCGGGCAATCTCAGCAGCGAAGTGGGACAGCGTATACTGGCAGTCAAACGCGAACTGGGCGCAAAAACCATCCGTATGTATTGCCTCGGTAAAGGCGTGGCAGTGGCGCTGAATCCAATCCCGGTTGCCGATCTGGTCGCAGCAGCAGCCATCGATGCCGGAATGATTGTACATTTGTCCCGCCTGTACGGCCTGCCCATGTCCAAAAGCGAAGCCGGTGAGCTGATCAGCACCATTCTCGGCCAGATGATATTGCTCATCGGAACCACATGGGCAATAAACTTACTTTCATCAGCGTTAAAGCTCAGCACCGGCGGTTTATCCACAGTATTAACTGCGACTACTCAGGGTGCGGTCGCCTGGTACAGTACACTGGTCGTAGGTAGCGTGGCAGAAAAGTGGCTGGCCAATGGCAAATCCTGGGGAGATGCCGGGCCTAAACTGGCGGTGCAACAGATTCTTGATTCACTGGATCGTGATTCAGTCGTTGCTGAGGCACGCGATGAAATTCTTACCTACATGCGCAAAACCATAAAAGGCTAAGCAGTTAACGCTGGCTAAAAGAGGCGGAAAGATGAATATGAAACAACTGGCGGCAATTGCCGTCATGCTGATTGCGGTGGCCTATCAGTATTTTGATAATGATGGCAACACTAACAACCAAAATGGCAAACGCCCGGCAACTCAGGCACAAAGCGGTAACCTTCCCGATCAGGACAAGGTCATCAGCCGTATCCGTGCTGCAAAAGATAATACTTCAGCGAAATTCTGGACAACGGTCAGCGGTGAGGTCATTAAAAACCTGAAAGATGACACCAAAGGCAGTCAGCACCAGAAATTTCTCGTGCGGGTAGCCAATGATATTACACTGCTGGTCGCTCATAATATCGACCTCGCGCCCCGGGTTCCCGTCAGTAAAGGAGACCGTGTTGTCATGCGCGGTGAATACGCCTGGAATAATCGTGGGGGCGTTATCCACTGGACGCACCATGATCCGCGTGGCAAAAAAGAAGGTGGCTGGATTGAGGTTGCCGGAAAACGCTATGAGTGAACAGATAAGCTGACTCAGGCAAGATTGATCAGGTCATTTTGAAAGCCCGGTTTGTTATTACAAGCCGGGCTTCAACGTTGCAAACCACAATCCGGATTCCGGAAAGCAAGCGTGCAAAATGCTCAACATTACGGCAAAAGCTTTCAAATATGCAAAGCCTGTTGGCCAGATGCAAAGGCTCTAAAATGGCTGAAAATTTTTCCCCATGTCGTTACTGTTAATTGCAGGAACACACAGCTGAAGAGATCTGATCATTCCATAAATTACCGACATAATGTGTATTCCCCGGCCCGAATGAGCGTCGGTCACCGCCGTAATCAATATGCTGATAAACCGTTAGTTTGCAGCGTTGCGGCACCTTCACAGCAGAGACTTTATCGTTCCAGTTATTGCCAACCCAGCGCATTTTCCCCCGCACCTGCAGCTTTCCGCCTCTAAAGTTCGCGTGCTCATACATGGTACAGGCCGGTTTTGGCCGCGCCGGACACTTACACTGCAATGCTGAAATCTGGTCATTCCAGAGATTACCAACCCAGCGGGTCTGGCCCGTAAATACACGGCGATCACCCTTATAGTTAGCATGCTGATATGCCGTCAGGCGACAACGATTTCCCAACCTGACCGATGACACTTTATCGTTCCAGAACTGGCCAACAAACGCCATATTCTGCCCGGAAGCCAGTCTCATTTTGGCACCACCATAATCGATATGCTCATAGACCGTACACGAATTGGCTTCTGCCACTGAAACTGCCATCATACTCAGCGTAATAGCCGCCAGTGCTTTCTTCATATTCATCAGAAAATTCCTCGCATTAGAATGATATTACTGGTTATAACACCAGGCCCACATGCACAAAGTTATCAGGCATCTACGCCATCATCCTTCAACACATCCCGATTGTGTAATCAACAACTTTCGGCATGTTACCTCACTGATTATAGTCAATGATTTTTATAGGGATTAATATTCAATTAATGAGGAGTTGGAGTACTCTTCAGACAAAGGGAAGGAGGGAACGATGCAACTTAAAAATTAGAGTTTTTGCATCGGTATAAAAAAAGAAAACAATGGGTTAAATACTGTTATCAAGTTTAAGTCAAGTGTTATTGAATCACAGCCTGTACAAGGCATACACTATTTGCTCAATTTTTAACAAAAGAGCGTCTAAATATGAACGTTTTAATTGCCAGCATTCTGTTATTTACTGGCACACTAAGTCATAAAGCAACTTCTCAGCATCAAAACATTGTGGTAGCTGCGATCAACCACCAGCTTTTTGCTAAAGCTGAAAGACAAAGCCCGACAATTATGCTGATTCAAAGGCACAGAAAAGAGCCTGAGAAGAGTACAAAGGAAAAAAATCAAGTTGACGACCCATCAGAACGTTATAAAAAAACGAGAAGACATAGCTTCACATAATGTTCTTTTAGGGCGCAGTGGCATAAGTTAACTCTATGAACTGTTTTTTCGAATACATAATTCTGTTGAGGTACAAGAACTAAAAATAGATAACCAAGAAGATCAGAATCTATACAGAATAAAAGGTGTGAGAGGGATACGGGCTTGCTCGAATAAGCAAATGGTGCCTAGAGAGAGACTCGAACTC
>JBMZDK010000259.1:0-6170 GCA_049614265.1 Thiolinea sp. | reverse complement strand
CAGCCCACCGTGAAGTCATTGATTTTGTATTAGACTTCTACGAGCACTGCGATGATTGTGAAAATGCCCGTAAACTGGCAGATATGATGCGCGATGAGTTTGCAGAACAAGGTGGACGCAAGTACCTCTATCAATTATTTCCTAAAGGGCCATTAAGCACTATTCATCATCTGATTGACCTTCCCAATCTTGGTCATCAAAACGATCAGGGGTTTGGCACAAGCTTTTAAGTCGAAACATAACGGTCAGACAACGCAGAAAACACTCTCAAACAGATACCTAAAGCTTATCAGCAAGTGAAGCAGAGAGCATAATGTTAAGGTAGTGATGAAAGTTTCCGCATTGCGAGCTTTGATGATAAAGTCTTTTTAGTTGCTGATTGGCAATTAAAGACATTTACATATACCCAGGCTCCAGAAAAATTATCCTCTCCATATACTCCTATAGAGCTATTTAAAAATAAGATGCTGGTATTTAATAGCTTATTTTCAATTCTATTTAATATCTATTACTAAATACCTAATCAGGGATAAAAGACAAAAGTTAAGTTTCACTTAATTTAAGTTAAGAAAAACAAGTTTTACACTGTTTTTTTACAGCATTAGGCTCTTCATAAAGGGATTTAAAAAATGAGGAGAACCCTAATGTTTAAGAAAAGCACATCACTCCTGTTAGCAGGATTAATTTCTATTAGTTGCATATCAACCGCCATAGCTGAGTGGAAACCCAAGAAGCCAGTGGAATTTGTGATTATGGCTGGTAAAGGCGGCGGCGCAGACAAAATGGCCCGACTAATGCAAACCGTTATTGAAAAGCATGGTTTTGCCAGTAAACCTTTCGTCCCGGTCAACAAAGCTGGCGGATCCGGCGCTGAAGCGCTGGTTCATATGAAAGGCAAAACCGGTGATGACCATACCGTAATGGTTACACTGAACAGCTTTTATACGACGCCAATGCGTCAGCCTGGCCTGAAAGTTGACACCCAAACTTTCACCCCCATCGGGCGCATGGCTGAAGACACCTTTCTGCTGTGGGTCAATTCAGAACGCGACATTAAGAATGTTGATGACTTTGTAAAAGCCGTAAAAGCCAAAGGTGACAAGTGGATTATGGCCGGAACCGGTAAGGGCCAGGAAGATGAACTACTGACTAATTTCCTGAATAAAGCTTATGACTTAAACATGAGCTACATTCCGTATAAAGGCGGTGGCCGTGTTGCAAAGGAACTGGCGGGAAATAATGCTGATTCCACTGTTAACAATCCGTCAGAGCAACTTGGTTTTTATGAGGCTGGTAAAACCCGTGCACTGGCAGCATTCACCCCTGAACGCCTGGAGCTTTTCCCTGATGCGCCAACCTTTAATGAACTGGGAAAGGATTTTGTTTATTTCATGCAGCGTAGTGTCGTAGGTGCACCCGGTATGAGTGAAGAAGCACAAGCTTACTACCAAGGTGTCTTTCAAAAAGTCTATGACTCTGAAGAGTGGCAGGCTTATATGAAAAAGAAAAGTTTACGTGGTGAGTTCCTGACAGGCGACGCGTTGAAAGAATACTGGGCACGTGAGCGTGACGTACACAAAGTCATGCTGGAAAGTGTCGGTGAAATCTAATCACTGACAGCAACGATTCAATTTAACCTCTCAATCAATCCATACCTACTAACGCCTGAGCAAAATCAGGCGTTAGCTGACTGCAGGCCAATAACATGACGACACGCACTGCTGAACTGCTAATGGCCATCATTATGGCTTTTTTTTCTGCGTACCTGATGTGGAAAAGTGCTGAACTCCCTATTGGCTGGCTGAAAGACAGAGGCCCCGGCGGTGGCGCCTTTCCATTCTGGTTAGCGACAGGGATGTTGTTGTGTTGTGGCTGGATCATTGTTAACTGGATTAAAAAAAGCACACCACAATCTAAAGACGAAACGCCCTTCCTAGATCGCGAAGCAGCCAGACTATTTTTATACGGAGCCGGTTCGCTCACTGCTATGACGGGCCTGATTTATTTTATCGGTGTCTATGGCTCTGTTCCCCTGTTCATGATTTTTTATATGCGGGTAATGGGCGATCACCGATGGGGGTTAACCCTGCTGATTGCACTTGTGATGCCAGTAATTCTGTTTTTCTTTTTTGAAGTAGCGCTGACGATCACCCTGCCCAAAGGCCATCTTGAACCCCTCTTCTACCCATTGTACGACTTATTCTTATAATCATGGACATACTTAATCCGTTACTTGATGGCTTTCTGCTGGCTTTAACCCCGCTAAATTTATCTCTGGTTATCGCAGGGTGTGCATTGGGTCTGTTCATCGGCGCTATGCCAGGACTGGGTTCAGTGAATGGTGTCGCTATTCTGTTACCCATGACATTTTTAGTTCCACCTGCCTCGGCGATCATTTTCTTAGCAGCAATTTATTATGGTGCCATGTATGGTGGTGCTATCAGTTCCATAATGCTCGGTATTCCCGGCGCATCAACCGCAGTAGCCACAACCTTTGATGGTCGCCCGATGGCTTTACAAGGCAAAGCGGATCAAGCCTTGATTGCGGCGGCGGTCGCTTCATTTATTGGCGGCACCATTTCAGTCATTCTGTTCACACTCTTTGCACCACCGTTAGCTGATGTTGCCTTGCAATTCGGTGCACCGGAAGAATTTGCGTTAATGCTGTTGGCCTTTGCCACATTCATCGGCTTAGGTGGTGATGACATCCCCAAAACTTTCTTCTCAATTTTTATTGGCCTGGTATTGAGCGCAGTTGGTCTGGATATTATCAGCGGCGAACCACGGCTGATTTTCGGCGACATTCCGGGATTCTTCCATGGCATCAATTTTCTGGTATTAGCGATTGGTATCTACGGTATTGGTGAAATGCTATGGACACTGGAGTCCAGCAAAGGCAAGGTAAAAGTAAGTCAGGCTAAACTGACCCTCAAAAGCATTATTTCCAGTATCAGGAACCTGTACGGTTCACTGAAAGCAATTTCCATTGGCTCTTTTCTCGGTTATTTTGTTGGGATTCTTCCTGCTGCGGGGGCAACACCAGGATCATTGATGGCATACGGCGTCGCCAAAGCAATCTCTAAAAACCCGGACAGTTTTGGCAAAGGCAATGTATCCGGAGTGGCTGCACCGGAATCAGCGAATAATGCGGCCAGCACCGGCTCCATGCTCCCTATGCTGACACTGGGTATTCCGGGGTCGCCAACTACTGCAATCCTTCTTGGTGGCATGGTGATTTGGGGGCTGGAACCAGGCCCAATGCTATTTGTTGAAAACGAGGTGTTTGTCTGGGGCTTAATAGCCAGTCTTTATATTGCAAATCTGTTTGCTGTGATTATCAATATTGCCTTCATTCCACTGTTCCTTAAAGTCTTACGCACCCCGTTCACTATTCTCGCCCCTATTATTTTCATCCTTTGTATCGTGGGAGGCTACGCACCAACCCAGGATATGCATGATGTCTGGCTGATGCTGTTATTTGGTGTAGTGGGGTATTTGTTGCGTAAACTGGATTACCCAATGGCCCCGGCCGTATTAGCTATTGTACTCGGGCCACTGGCAGAAACTTCTTTGCGTCAATCGCTGTTAATTTCGCAAGGTTCTTTTGGCCTGTTTTTTGAACGTCCTATTTCAGCAATTATTATGGTCATTGCAATTATTCTGTTGCTGTTACCGGCTTTCCGGGTACTTAAAAACCGCATCTCAGGCTCTGGCACCTAAAGTAAAGTCACTTTTCAGCCAACAATCTATCCCAGTTGGGTTGCTCCGGCTTACCCTGCTGCAGGTTTTTCTCCCGGGACTTCATCCACTGTTCAATGCGCTGTCGTGAAGGGTTGGCAGCCTTGATCCAGCGCTTGCACCATTTCATCTCCTGTAATAGGTGTTCTCTGCTGGCATTTTGGAGAGAACGCTCCCGGTCATTCCAGCGTGGCCCGCCAAGGTACACAGCAGCATACATAATCTTTGCCATAATTTCCGGAGTGCCATTAACCAATAAGGCATCAAAAAACATGCGGTGCGTATTTTCCCAGCTTTCAGAATAATACTGGGGAAGGTGTCGGTTCTCAGTGCTGCAATACGCATCATGTACGGAAGCCGCATTGATGTAATTGCGATGCATTCGACTACCAATTAACGGGATAAAAATTTGAGGGATTGAAGCACCGTCAGTAATCGTATTCTCCGGCGCTAACCACTGCTTACCATCAATATCCACAAATACCAATTTATCGGCCATACGAAAAAAACCGCGTGGCATCGGGCGCAGCTTGAGAGGAGCATTAATAAACTGACAATTATGTTGTTTTTTGCCGCTCACACAGTTAATTGTTGACTGATTATTGGCTGTTACTACACCTGTAGATTTCATATTGCTTACATTGCAGGCACCTAATAACAGCACAGTGAACGGAAGCAATATCATCCGATAACGCATCAGCAGAAGACGAAAACCCTGAACCAGCAGTCTATAATTTTCAGAGCAAACACCATGAAGGTGTCTCACTCCGGACAACAAAGATTTGCATTTTCTATAGTCGTAGCTTCTAATAATGCCCATGACAAAATACCCTGCTATGTAACAGATATTGTTCAGTGCATACGCAAAAAACTTTCAGGGATTATGCTTCCAACACCGTTAACCAGCAACCTGTGGGCACCTGAGAACTTTGCTGCACAGCTTATTATTTTAGTATATACAATCGAAATTCATAATCATGTGGAGTGCAGGCGAAAAGCTTTTTCCCGCACGGCCAGTCCAGTCATTCCGGTTCCTGGTATATTTCTACAGTGGCATCCAGAATCTGATAACCTGCATTAGCAAGAGTTGTCTGAGTGCTTTCAGCGCTGATGATTCCTGATACCCAAACAGGCTCATGCATCTGTTCCATACCAATACTTTTTCCTGGTTGAGGTTTAACCAATACCGTCTGACTTAATGGTGGCGGAGGGGAATGAATACAGGCACCAAAATAAGGCACTAGTAAAAACTCACTGATCATTGCCTTGTCGTCCATATCTAAAGGTGCAATAAAACCAGGCAATTTTATCTTTTTATTGTCCATTTCCGGATTGACCGGAGCAACATTTAACTCGGCCTGCATTTTTTCCATTACGGCGTCTTCAGCAGGGCTACCTTCCGGAATCATATCAATCCGCATTTGGTACTTTGCCACAATGTCTTTCAAGCCATGCCCGTCTAACTGCAAACTTTCCCAACCAATTTCAACGTACTCAGTTTCCTGTATAGACGCACTGTTATTATTCGTTTTGGTAATATCCGTAATCGGCATACCAACTTTTCGCGCATCAAACGACGATATCCCATCCTGCTCCGAACCAACGCTACTTCCGGATGGAATTTCAGCTTCACAGCCTGACAGAAGCAAAAGCAGCCCGATACATAAGTAATTGTAATATTTCATAATAGCAGGAGTTAGATTGATAACAGCTTACAAGCTTAACAACAAGCGATGTCTTCCGCGCGGTTTTACAGGATATAAATAATCCAGACCCACACTTCCATTGCCCGCCTCAGGTACACCATTTAGCAAAGCAAAACCCCGCCTATTGCTCTTCATACGACAGTGCTGTGTTGAAAATAGACTACAATAGAAGATATGATGTATCAAATCTTTAATAAGAAGGCGCAAAACTGTCAAAGATACACCATAAACAAAAGCGGCCAGCGCCGGTAGTTTGACTACCATCGGTACAATTAATCAGCAATTTACATGAAACATTTACACTCTCAAATACGCAAGTCACAGACTTGTACAGTAAGGATTACAACAGCTATGCACATGAAAACTCATCACTTCATTCAGAAGCTTACACCTCTTGCAACCGCCCTCTTACTAGCACTTTCTTCTTATTCTGCTGTTGCAGAAAAAAAGGATAACCATGAGATGGAACACCATGACAGCCACGAACATGGTGTCGCACGCTTAACCGTAGCAACTACTGATGATGGTTTAGAAATAGCTTTAGAATCCCCCGCAGCTAATGTGTTTGGCTTTGAGCACAGCGCTAAGAGCGAAGAAGAACGTGAAGCTGTACATGCAGCGATGGACAAATTGAAGGATGGTTCAGCACTGTTTGCCATCAATTCAGCAGCAGCCTGTTCGCTGGAGAAAGCCACTATTGAGGCTTCTGCAGCTGATGATCATGAA
>JBMZDK010000258.1:0-6204 GCA_049614265.1 Thiolinea sp. | reverse complement strand
CCGGGCTTAGACCAGCTACGCACAACACCATGAACTCGCGTATAATCCCCTCTTTTGCGCAGCGAAGCATTGCCATGGCCTCACATCATTCCATCCACACCGCCCTGTTTGAACACCCTAAATACTGGGCGGAATGTTATGGCACTTCCGAATACCTGCCGATGAGCAGGTCGGAAATGGATACCCTGGGCTGGGATTCCTGTGACATTATTATCGTTACCGGCGATGCCTATGTTGATCATCCTTCTTTTGGCATGGCGATCATTGGCCGACTGCTAGAGGCTCAGGGCTTTCGTGTTGGCATTATTGCGCAGCCGGACTGGACATCAAAAGATGCCTTTATGGCGTTGGGTGAACCCAATCTGTTTTTTGGTGTTGCAGCCGGCAATATGGATTCCATGATTAATCGCTATACTGCTGACCGCAAACCACGTTCGGACGATGCTTACACACCGGGTGGCATGGGAGGTAAACGCCCGGATCGCGCATCACTGGTTTATTCACAGCGCTGCAAAGAGGCTTATACGCATGTGCCGGTTATCCTGGGTGGTATCGAAGCGTCCTTGCGCCGTATTGCGCACTATGATTACTGGCAGGAAAAAGTTCGCCGCTCCATTCTGCTTGATGCCACCGCTGATATGCTGGTTTACGGCAATGCAGAGCGGGCCATTGTCGAAATAGCACAACGCTTATCACGCGGTCAGTCGGTCACAGAGATGCTCGACATTCGCGGCACAGCATTTATCCGCCATGATACCCCGAAAGGCTGGAGTGAAATTGACTCCACCCGCGTTGACCAGCCCGGCAAAATTGACCGTATTGTGAATCCCTATGTGAATACGCAGGATATGGAGGCCTGCGAGTTAGAACAACGTAACAGCAAATGGCTGGAAGATACTGAATGGCGCCCCAAACAACCCGGTGAGAAAAAGATTCAGTTCCACCCACGCGCTAAGCTGGATCGTAGCCGCACGGTGATTCGCCTGCCGTCCTACGAGAAACTCACTAACGACAAAGTATTGTATGCGCACGCTAACCGCGTACTTCACCTGGAAACCAATCCCGGCAATGCCCGTGCGCTGGTACAAAAACACGGCAATATTGACCTCTGGATTAACCCGCCCCCAATTCCACTGACCATGGATGAAATGGATTCGGTATTTGCCCTGCCTTATGCCCGCCGCCCTCACCCTGAGTATGGTGATGCCCGCATTCCGGCATATGAAATGATTCGCTTTTCCGTGAATATAATGCGCGGCTGTTTTGGTGGCTGTACATTCTGCTCAATTACCGAACATGAAGGCCGGATTATTCAGAGCCGCTCCAAAGCATCAATACTCAATGAAATCGAGGATATCAGGGAGAAAGTGCCCGGCTTTACCGGTGTGATTTCTGACCTTGGCGGCCCAACGGCGAATATGTATCGCCTGGCATGCAAAGATCCAAAGATTGAAGCATCATGCCGTAAACCAAGCTGCGTGTATCCGGGGATTTGTCAAAATCTTAATACCGACCATTCCGCACTAAAAGAATTATACCGTGAAGCACGCGAATTACCTGGTGTAAAAAAGGTGTTGATTAGCTCAGGCCTGCGCTATGACCTTGCAGTAGAAGATCCGGAGTATGTCAAAGAACTGGTAACGCATCATGTCGGTGGCTATCTGAAAATTGCACCGGAACACACTGAAGACGGGCCATTATCTAAAATGATGAAACCCGGCATCGGCACTTATGACCGCTTCAAAGAACTCTTCGAGAAATTCACCAAAGAAGCAGGCAAAGAGCAATACCTGATTCCGTATTTCATTGCTGCTCATCCCGGCACCACCGATGAAGATATGATGAACCTTGCGTTGTGGCTGAAAAAGTATGATTTTCGCGCAGACCAGGTACAGGCATTCTACCCCTCACCTATGGCCTCAGCGACCACGATGTACCATACCGGTAAAAATCCACTAAGCCGGGTAACTTATAAAAGTGACAAGGTTGATAGTGTCAAAGATCCTGAACAACGCAAGTTGCACAAAGCCTTCCTGCGTTACCATGATCCTGCGAACTGGGATTTACTGCGCAAAGCGTTAAAACGTATGGGACGGGCAGAATTGATTGGTGATGGGCCAAATCAGTTGATTCCTGCTTACAGCCCGGATGAAAAAAATAAAGTTTATGAAGCGCACCGCCGCAAAAACAAAGGCAGTGCACATGCAAAACGCACTAATAAACCGCAAAGTGGCCAACGGCGTGAAGGCAAAAAGATACTCACTCAACATACAGGGCTGCCACCAAAAGCCCGGGACACCTCCAGCCGATCAGCAGCAACAAACAAAGGCAAACGTCGCCCGGTCAAAAGCAGACGCTAAGCCTGCCTTTTAGCAAACTATAAACTCCGGAATTTCATCACTCATCAAACCAGAGGATGAAATTCCGGCGCTTAATCAAGCAGCAGCCTGTAACACCCGCTCAGGATAGTTGGTAAACACACCATCCACACCCAACTCACGCATTCGTGCAATATCTTCGGGATGGTTTACCGTATAAACATACACTTTCAGTCCGCGCCGGTGCGCATCATCCACATAACGTTTATCGATAAATTCCAGCGACGGATTCACTGAGTATGCCCCTAAATCTGCCGCTGATTTCGCATCATCAGCAGGTAGGCAACAGTGCAATACACCAATGCGAATACCCGGATTAATTTGCTTCAATACCTGTAATTCACGATGATTGAACGAAGAAACTAAAAACTGTTCCTGCGACCAGCCATTTGCAATCAGTTTATTCAGCAAATCACTCACAGGTTTTGCCGTACCAACACCCTTCAACTCGACATTCAGCCCTGCCCGACCTGCAATAACCTGACAAACTTCTTCCAGTGTTGGAATACACTGATCGCTTTTTTTCACATTCAGCGAGCGCAGGTATTCAAAAGACTGATCCTGGATATAACCCTTGCCATTCGTTTTCTTTTCCAGACGGTCGTCATGAAATACCAGCAAATTACCATCAACATAATAAATATCGACTTCTATCCATGGTGCGCCTAATTCCAGCGCCTTAGTAATCGATGCCAGTGTGTTCTCAGGTGCATGTCCCATAGCCCCACGGTGACCAATGCAAAGTAAATTAGATTTTCCCATGAAATATTATCTTTTCTTATGACTCATCAAGACACTAGCATACTTTGGCTGAATGAAGTTTTAGTGACAAGCATAAAAAGCAGCCCTGCATAACAGGGCTGATTAAGGGCTTACAACAAAGGGATTTATTTGTCAGTGTTCCCCCCTTGGGGCGAGGGGGGTACTGAACGGGCTTCGCAGTGATTTATCATTGGGGCTTACTGCTTAGCCAGGGGCTCATGGTTTGTTTTTATTATTATTGTTTTATTTTCTTGTTTTTGTTCTTTTCTTGTTGTTGATTTACTTATTGCAACCCCCGTGCCAACTTTTCAAATTAATCGTAAATTATTGATAAATATAAATATAAAAGCAAATCCGCTTTTCAAAGAAGCCAGCAGCTTTCTCAGGAGTCAGGACATTTCTGTCAGTTAGTGACGCATCTGACCTGACAAATGTCAGTCTGTTGTCAGTGTCACAACATCAGGCACAATAAAACGACACAACGCACATGTCCTGCAGCACAACTCCATTACTAAACTCTTTATTGCAAAAACAATGCAGTTGGATATGCCAACAGATTTACCCCTTAATTTACTGCTGTTAATTCCCTGAGAGCTTGAGCAAAAAGCAACCATTATTGATTAGCTCCCAGAAAACCACCGGACTGTCGTCCCCAGAGCTTTGCATACAAACCCTGCTTTTCCAGTAGTTCATTATGCGAGCCTTGTTCAATAATTTGCCCTTCATCCACAACAATAAGACGATCCATAGCCGCAATCGTTGATAGACGGTGAGCAATTGCAATGACGGTCTTGCCTTCCATCAGAGTTGTCAGGCGACTTTGAATGGCCTCCTCCACCTCAGAATCCAACGCAGAGGTTGCCTCATCCAGAATAAGAATTGGCGCATCCTTTAAAATCACCCGTGCAATAGCAATACGCTGCCGCTGACCACCAGAGAGTTTGACTCCACGCTCCCCGACTAATGCATCAAAACCTCGGTTCCCTTTCGGATCAACCAGCTGGTCAATAAACTGATCGACTCCCGCCAACTGTGCAGCACGCTCAATCTCTGATTCACTCGCCTCCGGGCGACCATAGCGAATATTATCGCGCACCGAACGATGCAATAACGCCGTATCCTGTGTCACCATTGCAATCTCAGCGCGCAGGCTGTCCTGCGTTACCTCTGCAACATTCTGGCCATCGATCAGAATTTTCCCTTCATCCACATCATGGAACCGCAGCAGCAAATTCACCAGTGTTGATTTACCTGCCCCGGAACGCCCGACAACACCAATTTTCTCACCAGGTCGAATCAGCAGGTTGAAATCACGCATCACGCTATTGCCTTCGTTATAAGCAAAGCCTACCTGCCGATAATCGATTTCCCCCGCTGTCAGCTTTAAAGCCGGTGCTTCGGGTTCATCAACCACATGATTATCCTGAGCAATGGTTTCAATACCATTCTGTACAGTACCAACATGCTCAAACATTGAAGTAATCGTACGCAGAATCCAACCCGACATCTGATTCACCCGCATAATAATGCCGTTCGCTATTGTAATAGCTCCAATCGATACTTCACCGGCTTGCCAGAGATAGATGGATACCGCCGCTGTACTGACAATCAGCAGTGTGTTCAGGGTCACCAACGCCGCCGTCATTTGAAAAATCGCCCACATCAATGCATAGAAAGCATCAGTATGCGACTGCATGTATTTCCCGGTGTGTTCATCCTCCAGCTCCGGCGTAGCGAATAACTTGACTGACTGGATATTGGAATAACTATCCACCACCTGCCCCAGCCACTGGGAATTCGCTTCCGATAATGTTGCTGAACGTCCACGAACCGGGGGCACCCGTGTAATAATGACCAGGATATAACCCACAATCCATAACAAAACCGGCAGTAACAAACGCCAGTCCATCTCAATAAACAGCCAGATAATGCCCGCCAGATAAATTACCAGCAGCCATAGCCCATCAACGACATTCAGCACAGCCTCACGGGATGAATTTCCGGTTTGCATCACTTTCTGTGCAATGCGTCCAGCGAAATCATTCTGAAAATAAGTCAGGCTCTGGCGCACGACATAACGATGATTATGCCAGCGAATCATGTTCCCCCACCCCACAGTGAGTGCAAACGTGATTAACCCCCGCGCTGCTAATAGTGCAGCAGGCCGGATAAACATCGCCACCACCAACATCATTAATAGGGTGGGGGTGTATTGTTCAAAAAACTGCTCGGGTTCGTTGCTGGTCATCCAGTCAACAATTTGCCCCAGATAAACATATAACAGCAACTCGGTGCCAGTCGCGATACCGGAAACGATGAGAGTGACTACCAATAAATACCTAATGGGGTAGATGTAGTATTTAAAGAAGGCCAGTGTGTCCCGAGGTGGTTGTTCAATTGGGCCAAAATCAGCGGGCTTAACCAGTGAGGTGAGAAATTTTTGCAGCATGGCGTGGGTGTTATGGTTATTTTAAATAACCAGTCTACCGCAGGTGATTTCTGAAAAGTAGGAGCCACAAAAACTGTCGGTTGTACTGAAGCAAACAGCCGGGTTGCATCAGTCAGCCTTTATTTTTACTACCAAAATGTAAACAAACCTCTCACAGAATGTGAATATTTCACAACGACGGAATCGTTCAATATTTAAACTATATCTAAACAGTGTGGCAAGAATCCTCAGATACCTGAAACTAATGAGCGAATGCAGCGGAACATAAAACTACTGCAACTCTTGCGCACATCTTTTGCATCAACAATAGCAAGGAGGCTAATCATTATGCCAAAACTCGTCATTGCAGAAACTTACAGCGACGCTATCGCCGCCCATCTGGCCAGAGGACGGCTGGAAGCAGAAGGCATACCAGCCATTGTTCATGATGAACACCACGTCAGCGCTAACTGGCTGGTATCACATGCCATTGGTGGCGTGAAAGTCAAGGTCGCCAAAAACAACCTGAAAGCAGCACAAGACATTTTACACAAACATGCCGAAGGTGAATTCGACCTTGATCCAAACCTGTCTTATAGCGATGGATTGAGTTGTCCCAAATGTGGTTCTGACAAA
>JBMZDK010000257.1:0-6252 GCA_049614265.1 Thiolinea sp. | reverse complement strand
CACGAACTGGGCCACTGGACAGGGCACCGTGATCGACTCAACCGCACTTCACTCGTTACCGATAATCAAACCAATTATTACCGCGAAGAATTATGCGCTGAGCTAACCGCCAGCTTTCTTTGCCCGGAACTGGGTATTGAGCCACTGATTGATGAAGAACATGTGCCTTACCTACAGCACTATATACAACTGCTGGAACATGACCCCAGAGCTTTTGTTCATGCCTGTTCTCAGGCCGAAAAGGCAGCAGATTATCTGAAATGCTTTCAACAGCCGGATTGATTCCGGCTGTACTATCAGACAGCCTCCACAGACAACTTTCCTTTATTACTAGCTGACAGACCGGTGGAAACAGAATGATTCATGTTGACCCGTTGCGCCATCAATTTTTCATGTGCCTTGAAAAATACCGCCATGTTCAAACACATTTTATTTCTTCCCGTTCTTTTCAGTTACAGAGAAAAGGTGTTCAAGATCCTTCTGATCAGCAGCGATAGCAGCCTGTTGCTGACGTTGTTTATGGAAATTTTCATACTCTGACTCTGCTAATTGCTTCGCCATTTGATGTGAAATTTTCCCGGCATGATCCAGTATGTTGCGATCATTTAACTGTAGAAATCCGTCCAATTTTTTCAACCAGTCGATCATCGTCATTGGAATGCGGCGCATCGCCTGGCCTTCAGCAAAGACTAAATATTGCTCTACCAGATTATTGAGCGCACTTAGCTCTTCGCTATTGAGATAGTTTTTAGCATTAACGATGTCCTGTTTTAAAACCTTACTGCCCTTGTAATTGGTCAACCCCATATTTTCTTTCGAACTATCTGCCCGGTGATAAATAATTTCAGCTGCTGTCTGCCCGGTAATCGCCCAATGAATTTTATTCTGTACTGTTTTAAAAAAAGAAATGCTCACCGACTGAGTCGGGTCATAATCAACACTGGTCGCATAAATATCAGTGATTTTCTGGTAAAAACGTTTTTCAGAAGTTCGAATATCCTGAATACGTCGACTTAACTCTTCAAAATAATCAAAAGGCTGATCAGGGTTTTTCAGTCGTTCATCGTCTAGCACAAAACCTTTTACAATATACTCCCGTAATTGCCTGGTTGCCCACTGACGAAAACGGGTAGCTGTGATTGACTGCACACGATAACCAACCGAAATAATCGCATCAAGATTGTAGTGTTTCAGCCTTCTTCTGACTTGTCGTTTGCCCTCCTGGCGAACTACCGAGAATTCCTCGGTAGTTGAAATTTCATCCAACTCACCCTCCTCATAAATATTTTTCAGGTGCAATCCAACATTGTCAGATGAAGTTTGAAACAGATCCGACATGAGTTTTTGTGTTAACCAAACCGTTTCATCATGAAACCTTACATCCAGTTTTGTAAGACCATCTTCAGTTTGGTAAATCACCAGTTGTGAGGTGTTTTCCGCTTCACTCATTACACATTTCCTCATGTTTCATGACTCATCAACTGTATCACAGCAGATGCATTATCAGTGCATATTTACCTTGCCCAGCCGCCTGGTGTTTCAAGATTTTACGCTCAATAAAAACCGTGTAACACCGTACCGGTACGGTGTTACACGCCTTTCCTCATTACTCCAGACACGAAGACTGAATTCCCAATTGATGATAGTTCCACGAATAATAATAACAAAACCAACAGCAACGCTGTTCTACATCAGAGAAGAGGGTGGAAAGCATTAACTTTAAAAATTCGGTTCGGGAAAGACATAACAATATGTGCAAAATCACTTCATCTTTTTTTCTTCTACTAATGATAAAAAACCATAAGAGAGGAGCCCTTCCATTTACAATCCATTCATGCCACAGGCAAAACACTCTGTAACAACTGATGCTCACAGGCAGGATAAAACAAAGTAAAAGTACAAGCTCCATGTATCATGGACATAAAGTTTTACATGTAAAACTTTATCAATCCTGCCATCTCTTCAAGCAACCCTTACCCAGGTTGAGACATGAGTTCAACAGGGCAGCAACTCTATGAAACCAATCTCCCGGGGATGCTACTCAACAGCCAGAAAGAGATAGCAAGGCAGTACTACAAAAGCTTCTGATCTAAAAAGTCAATTGACTACCAGAGCAGGAAATATAAAAACATTCAGAAATTTTAACACACTGACTTAAGAAATAGAGTCTTGAACACCTTATTCAGATACCCGGCCACATTACTCCATTAACTGGAAATCTGTTGCCTTTTAATTTATGGCTCCACAGGAAAATCGGCTATACAAAAACAATGGTATTCCGCCTAAATAAAAATCGGGGTATGGCAGCCATTATTTTGATTCAGTACTATGGCGGAAAGCATTCCAGGCATTTTGCTATTAATATAAATAGAAGACCGAATACAAAAGGCGATCAGTAGAAAGTCAACATCCCCACAGCAGTTTGGAATATATTATTCAGCACGTTGAGATCTCATATAACTGAGATAACATGTGTCTACACCGGAGGCAACAAGCAATGCAGCCCCTAAATACAACTGTGCACACACTTATATAAGCATAATTAAGACATCCCTCTCCCTGAAAAAAGCTGCTCACAATATCTTGCCAACTGCTACAAATTCCGGGTCTCACTTTTATCAACATACAGCTAAGAACAGCATCTCAGCACCGTGCTCTACTAACTTGACGATCAAAGTGGATAGTCTCATGACTCAACTACAATCCAGCAAACAACCTGGTAATTGCCTTACACTTAGACAAATATAAAATCCGGCAAAATCCTCTAGTGCTACAAATTCCGTGTATTAGTGAATACCCCACGTATTTAGTATCTGGCTTCTGATTTCAGATCAGCCAGGGTAGGAAAATGAGGAATATAACTGCTACAAATTCCGTGTTAACCAACTTACATTAGGTCTATATACACTTTGGTTCAAAATATTGCATAGTCAACCTACATCCCAATAGAACAAAAAACACCGTAATTGCTACAGATTCCGTGTTCCTATAGTGAAGTAAGCATTAGTTATTAGTGGTCTCGTAATGCTGAATGTGAGTACGAAGTACTTACACGGAATCTGTAGCAACTAAGTACTTCTCAGTCAGCAGCTTCCTTTCTTTCATTCTCAGATGTGATCAGAGAAAGCGCTTCTTCGCTTCTTGAGAAAGAAAAATCAATAGCAACAACTGAGCGTTTCTCACGTACCACCTCCCAGTCAACTACCAAGTCAGTATGCTCATTAATCTGTTCAATCGCAGGCAACAACACACGCGCTTTAAAATTTGAAAAACGGGAGTAGGCTGATGATAACTCAAGCATCTCTTTAAAAGTCGTTAGCTCAACCCTGATTTCATTTCGTAACTTAACATACTGTTTAAGATACTCATAAATTCTAATGGCATAAGTACTTGATAAATTTGCGATATAACGCAGATCATAACTGGTAAAACGCTCGTTCAGTAGTGTCAGATAAGGTAGAATCTCGGGGGAGAAGTTAATCGTAACGCGGCCATTTCCACTGTCATAGGTCGCCTTACTAACCCACCTGATCTTTTCAATCCGGCCATTAGACAACACTGTTTTAACTTCCCGATCCCACAAACGCTCAACAGCATCTTCCAAAGCCTCATAAGCATGACTCAGATTAACCGGATATGCTTCTGCAAAAGCAGTCGCCGTTATAGCACGAACACGAGAGATAGGTTTTCGGGAATCAATCTGTGCAATACAGAATAAAATCAATCGTTGTTCATTCAGTGACAATGTGTATCCGGCCCTTACCAACTCGTTTGATTTAGATACTTTCCAATTAGTTATTGCTTTGGTCATCATCTACCTTCACATGACTAAAGTTGCTACAACGCAAACAAAAAGTAGCAGCAAACGTAGATTAGCACAGGATTGTTAATAAGGTTGTGGATACTTCGGAATCTGTAGCAATTAGACACGGAATCTGTAGCACGAACCCGGAATCTGTAGCATTACGCCGGAATCTGTAGCAATTAGACACGGAATTTGTAGCAATAAACACTCGTAACTATTTAAAAAATATAAGAAAATCTTAGCCTAAAACAATAAACAAGTTAAAACAGGTTAAAAAATAAAACAGGGAGAATAAAACCTGTTGATAAGTACAGAAAAAATTTATTAATCAGCTAAACATTCAATGTTACTCCTCAATCCAGAACAATCAGCAATCAGGAAACCCCACACATCTGCACGATTTAACCCAACTGACAGTTGTTCTACACCTTCGAGGAAAAACCACAACAAAGTCACACAGCACAAACTTACCCAGTCAAATCCCCAAAATAGTATGACCAATTGATCTATCAAAAACCCTCAGTAGATGAAAAAGTTTTACATGTAAAACCCACAATTCTGACGTAAGACTCTACATAGTGTCGATATTCACGATTCAAGAAATATGCTTTAATAGCCTCAAATATTTAACGAGAGTAAAAATGGGGAAAATTCTTACAGTTGCAATACACAAAGGGGGAACAGGAAAAACAACACTCGTTTCACATTTAGCTCTCTATTGTTTATCAGTTGAAAAATCTGTCTTAGTCGTTGATATGGATGCACAAGGCAACATAAGCTCGTTCTTCAATAGCAAACCTACGGAACAGGGCACTTCTAAACTTTTTTTTGAAAACAGTAGTATCGGCCCGCAAAAGAGCTTGTATGAAAATCTCCATATTATCCCTGCAGATGAAGGATTATTTGGCGTTGAACGTTTACCCTTTGAAGCTGCAAGCACATTCAAAATACAACTTAAAAAATTCGCCAGAAATTATGATGTAATCATCATAGATACTCCCCCAACTATGGGTTTTTCTATGTTAGCTCCTCTGATTGCCTCTGACTTCGTTGTAGCGCCTGTCATACCGGATGCATACAGCGTGAAAGGTGTGAGATCACTTTTCAGTAAAATCAAAGCCGTTAAGTCAAAACAAAACACTTCATTAAACTTCCTTGGCCTGGTAATAAACCGCTGGAACAGCCGCAACTCCCAACAATGCCAAATGGTAAAACAGTTTCAGGAAAACTTGCCTAAACAGCTAATTTCTCAAATTCTCGGTGATCGTTCTGCCATTGCTAATGCAGCTTATGAAGGAAAAGCAGTATGGGACAAACCAAGCGGTGGAGCAGCCAGAATTGCTGCAAATGAAATGCTGGCAGTAGCCAGGGAAATTATGCAAAAAATGGAAATAGTAAAATGAAAGATATTGATTTCGGACTGGATTCACTCGCGCTTGAACTCGAAGCTGATAGTACTGCAGTATTAGAACTCCAGATTAACCAGGTTTCCCCAGACCCTGAACAACCCCGGACTTACTTTGATCAGGAAAAAATAGAAAAACTCGCTGAATCAATAGCAGCGCAAGGGGTTTTACAACCAATAATTGTCAGGGAGGACAGCTCTCCCGATCATTACATCATAATTGCCGGAGAACGGCGTTGGCGCGCAGCAAAACTCGCCAAACTGGCAACTATCCCATCAATTATTAAAAATGCCGGATACACGGAAATTGTAGCAGCTCAGATCATTGAGAATATTGATAGAGAAGACTTTACTCTTCGTGACGAGGTTGCTGCTGTAATGCGTATGTGTGAAATTTCCGGTAACGCGAAAGCAGCTGGCGAAGCACTTGGTAAACCCAAGACATGGATTTCCCAACGCGTCAAAATAGGCAAGGGGGGAGAGGTTATTGATGAATTTATTCAAAAGGGAAATTCGACTGATACAGTCGGCACTTACCAATTAGCAAGACTAAGTGAACGCTATCCCGACGCAGCAAAAGCATTTATCCAAAATTGGATAGAAAACCCACAGGATAGAGGAAACCTACGAGAAAAAGTTGCTTCATTATTCGAAAAAATGGATGAAAAGGTAAATGCTACAAATTCCGTGACGAAGCCAAAGAAAAAAACGACAAGCGGCAAGACTTCAGCTCCAAAGAAGAAAAAGCCAGCTAAAATACTTAAAGATATTGAAACTGTCGTTGATTTTGAAATTAAAGATCAGCAAGTAATACTGCAAACAAAAAGCAAAACCATTGCTCTTGAGATCACATTGTTACAAGCTATCAATGAACAAT
Organism: Thiolinea sp.; assembly: GCA_049614265.1. GTDB lineage: Bacteria > Pseudomonadota > Gammaproteobacteria > Thiotrichales > Thiotrichaceae > Thiolinea. Next base: position 165 of record JBMZDK010000257.1, on the reverse strand, counting down.
TATAAGCCATGACTTCATAAACTTGACCCCCACCCCCGTAGCACCTACACTTCTTCTCAACAATTGAACGGGACACCTATTCCCACGTTAGGCGGACAACCGCCTGTATAGAGCGGTTTTTTTATGTCCACAATACCGGTTTTACCGGGTGTGCGTGGCATACAA
>JBMZDK010000256.1:0-6260 GCA_049614265.1 Thiolinea sp. | reverse complement strand
CGGTCGTATCGGTCGTATCGGTCGTATCGGTCGTATCGGTCGTATCGGTCGTATCGGTCGTATCACCGTTACTACAACCTGATATGAACACCGCGATACAGCACAAAATTAACAGCTTTTGTAACATCTGAATCTACCTGAGTCTGTTATTAATTTGTTATTTCGACTAAAAAATTGTCAGCTGCATGTTACAACAACATCCGGGGAATAACGACTATCGATCAGAAAAAATTAAACAACCGCAGTTGCTTTAATCTGGGCATAGACTGACATGCCATGACAAAGTTGTAATTGCTCAGCTGACTTTTGTGTAATGTGTGCCAGGAAGCGGCTTTTGCCGACGGTTAACTGCACCACAACCTGTCCGGGTTCTCCTATTGACATACCACGAATAACAGCAGGCAGAACATTTAATACACTACTTTGAGATGGTGGTTGCAAGCTCAGACTAATATCCCGCGCATAAATCCTGAGGCGCAATTTATCACCATTCACGACTCTCTCACGGTAAGGTAGCTGTATAACCCCACTATTAAATTCTGCCTTCACCAAATGGTATTCCGGCTCATACGAAATAACTTCAGCTGTTAACACAGTGGAGGCCTGCCGGGTATCAGCCAGCGGTGATTCCAACTGTGGCAATGTAGCTTCCAATGATCCTGCTGTGGTCACTCTGCCTCCATCCAGCATCACAATATGATCAGCCAGTCGTGTCACCTCCTGCGGGGAATGTGTAACATACAGCACAGGTATCTCAAGCTCACGATGCAAGCGATCCAGAAACGGTAGAATTTCCTGTTTACGTCTCAGGTCAAGTGCGGCCAGTGGCTCATCCATCAGTAACAGCTGTGGCTGTACCGCTAACGCACGTGCAATTGCCACCCGTTGCCTTTCTCCACCGGACAAACCAGCAGGTTTGCGCTGTAACAAATACCCGATGCCTAACAGCTCAACGGCGTGCTCCAGGCTATAAGTATCGCGTTTTTTTTTGATGCGGCGCAGACCAAATTCAAGATTACCGCGTACGGTAAGGTGCGGAAAAAGGCTGGCTTCCTGAAAAACATAACCAATAGGGCGACGGTATGTTGGCAACCGCACGCCACGCACAGAATCATCCCAGAGTTCGCCCTGAACCTGCAAAACTATCTGCTGCGGTTGTTCCAGCCCGGCAATACAGCGTAATAAAGTGCTTTTTCCACATCCCGAAGGGCCGAAAAATACGGTTACACCCCGCCCCGGTAATTGTTGTTTGACCCGCAAACTGAAATCGCCATAATCCATGTGCAAGCGGCAATCAATCACCGTCTTTCTCCGGGCATGTGCACCCTGAGTGGTGTTTTCAATACTGAATACATCACCAACAATACCAGAAATGAAAATAACAACAGCAGACCTGATAACCAATGTGCCTGCGTATATTCCAGCGCTTCAACATGGTTATAAATCTGTACTGAAACGACACGGGTTTTGTCCGGAATATTGCCACCAATCATCAGTACAACACCAAATTCTCCCACGGTATGAGCGAAGCCTAATACTGTTGCAGAAAGAAAGCCCGGACGAGCCAGAGGGATCACCACACTGAAAAAAGTATCCAACGGGCTGGCACGTAAAGTTGCTGCGGCCTCCAGAGGGTGCTCCCCAATAGCGGCAAAAGCATTTTGCAAGGGCTGCACAACGAATGGTAAGGAATAAAAACAGGATGCGACGATCAGCCCCCAGAAAGTAAATGGCAATGTTCCCAAACCCAGGGTATTCATCATCTGCCCAACCGGCCCGGCAGGTCCCAGCATAATCAGCAAGTAAAAACCCAGCACTGTTGGCGGCAACACCAGAGGCAGAGCGACCAGCGCATTAAAAACCGGCTGCCAGCGTGATCGGGTAGTATGTAACCACCAGGCTAACGGCGTTCCCAATAGCAATAATATTACCGTTGTTGTAGTGGCTACTTTCAGGGTTAGCCACAACGCATTGACATCAGCTTCAGTCAGCATGTTCAGTCACGCAAATCCACGTCAACACCAACACCTGAGTGATCAGCAACAGAGTCATTATCAACCGGCAATTGATAAGCAAAGTTCCGCATAATTTCCACCGCCGTTTCTGAACGCAGGAACACCATTAACTGTTTTGCTGCCACATTATCCCGTCCATTATGTAATAGAATGGCATCCTGCCTGATAGGCGTATAGTAAGTATCCGGTATCAGCCAGGCTGAACCCCGCTGTAACTTGCCGCCACGATAAACCTGAGCCGCAGCCACAAAGCCAAGTTCAGCATTCCCGGTACTGATAAACTGAAAAGCCTGTGAAATATTTTCTCCGGTGACTATTTTGCCACTCAGCTTCTCAGTCAGCTGCAATTTTTCCAGCACTTCCTGTGCGGCGCGGCCATAAGGTGCCAGCTTTGACTCAGCTAAAGCCATATGGCGAAAATCACTCCGTTCCAGCACCTCGGCACCAACAGCTAAATAATCAGCATCTGCAGACCAGAGCACAAGCCGCCCCCGGGCATAGGTAAACACTGTTTCAGCATCAGCCAAACCCATTTCAATCAGTTTTAACGGCTTATCGGTATCGGCGGACAGGAACACATCAAACGGTGCCCCGTGGCTAATCTGCGCGACAAACTTGCCGGAGGAACCGAAAGACAAGCTTGCCTGGTGTCCGGTTTCTGATTCAAAGGCAGCTGCAATTTGTTGCATTGGCTTGCTGAAATTAGAAGCAACGGCAACCTGTACGCTACCAGCTGCAGCAAACGAATTCAGCGCTAGCAATAAGAGAGGAACAAGAGGCAGATATTTTCCCAGCACTTTTATCAGTCCGACAAACGATCAATGCCCAAAGCCACGCAGAGGCAACTTTGCAGCCTGTAACCAGTTTGAGGCCGCATATTCACACACCCCATCAGTCACATGCAGTGTATAAGCCTGGCGGGATTTCTGTGAACGATTGGGCGCACTGTAGTGAGGTAATCTGCCGTGAAAACAAACCAGTGTACCTGCACTGACTTCCAGTGGAATTCCCATATCCAATGGCCAGGGCTTTTCATCCAGCGTTTGCATCATCGTCAGATCACCATCACGCATGAAGCGTTCACGTAAAGGCCCGTGCTGCCCGCCCGGCTCTACCCATAAGCAACCATTGTCCAGCGTAGCATCTTCAACGGCAAACCAGTATGTAATCACAGAGGATGGGGCGGTATAAAAGAAAGTGGCATCCTGATGCCATTTCACCTCACCGCCAATACGCGGCTGTTTGAAGATGTACATGGATTGACGGACTTGAGGTTGCTGCATGCCTAAATCAGCAGCGATCTCCCCCAGTACCGGCAAATGACTGATACCTGAAAATACCGGGTCAAGTTCGTGCAACGCGTGGCCAATTTTATTGATACATTGCGCCCGTGGTTGCACCAGCCTGCCCTCGCCATCAAAAGCATCTTCTTCGTAGAAGCAACGAATACGCTCTGCAGAATCCAGGAAGTAATCATCACCACTACGATCATTATTCTTAGTGGTAAAAATATGATGCTGTTCTTCATCATCCCAGGCATCCACGATTTCTGTCGCAGCATTTTTCATCTGCTCAAGTTGTTTAGCAGACAGCAAATTTTCAACGATAACGTAACCCTGCTCCTGAAAATCCTGCTGTTGTTGCTGACTTAACATCGACTGCTCACTATGGTTGTTCAGAATTCAAATATTACCACCCCTGCACAGGGCACTGTACCTAAAGCGCTGCTCAGGCATTCTCTGTGCTAGGATAAACATACGCCTTAGGCGCGCAAACCAAAAATATCATGTATTTATCCGCTACAACCCTTTAAGGGTTAGAGATTACAACGCTGATCATTTTTGCCATGCTGCTTATCAATCAGCCAAGTCAGGAGCAACAAATGAAATTTCTGTGGGGACTATCAGTAATTTTCACCAGCCTGTTATTCAGCCAAACCATTCTTGCCGCTGCTTCAGCACCGGTTGAACACCAGCATGGTGGCCGCAGCCATACTCATCCCTTACCGGTTCAGGGCGTAGCACACCGTCACGGCAACAGTGCTTACGGGAAGCTAATTCAACGCTCCGGAACCATTACCGGAAATCCAACACCGGACAACCCGACACAAGCCCGGAATCAAAGCGGAAGCATCACCGGGAGTCTGCAAAATACACAATCATCGATCCCCCCACGAATTGAACCAGCTCAAACAACCCCAACCCCGGCACAACAAGGCAAACGTTATGATAAAGCCATCACCAGCTGTGCACGTAATTCCCGCAATTGCAATGTGTGCGCAGTCAATGTTCGCCAGCAATTCAACCGGGCTGCCAGTGGGCAGATTAACTGGCGTACTGATTCCTGGCGCTTTGGCTGGGATCACACCTACCCGCCGGAAAAAATCCGGGCAAGGGATTTATTTGCCGGTAAAAAGAAGTACTTGCTAGGTATTCCTGACAAACACATTCAGGGCTTTATCCACACTAACTCCTCCCGTTACCCTTTTGCCGGCAGCCACAGTCATCGTAAAACCGGGGGAATTTTGTTAATTAATCAAAATCCACAGGGCGAAAAACACCTTGCGGCCCTGTTTAAATCGAATACCAAACACCCCAGCGGAGTGCATGCCATCGGCCAATACCTTGCCTATGGTGAGCAAGGTCACTTATACCTGAAAGACCTGGAAAGGCCCTCCGCTAAAGATATCGGTATACGACTGCCGGGGCCAAAAGCTAACTTTGGCGGTGGTTTGGGTTTAGTGCGCCTGGCTGATGGTGGGCATCTGATGATTACCACCGGCCCCGGCGGTCAGGATCAGCGCCCCCGCTCTGATCGGTTTTATCACCTGCGCAGCAAAAATAAACGCCCGCATAAACTTCGCTTCCTTAATCAGTCTCCTTACGCAACACCGGAAAACTGGCCTAAGGGTTTTGGCTTTTCCGAAAACCTGTCACTGATTACAGAATGTGGCAGCGGTGATATCTATGCAGTACATGCAACCGGTGATCAGGATCCTCTGAATGTCATCCGGGGCAAAGGTTACTGGCGACTATCTCAGGTTGTGCAAACCGGTAAAAAATTACGGCTGCAACCGGTCAGCGCTTTTATCAATCGCCAGAGCATGGATAAATGCAGCATGCGCGCAACGGCTACGGTCTATGTCAATCCGGATAATAAAATACAATTCTACTGCCATGGCTATGCTAAAAACCCAAAAGGTTCAACACTGAATGTACTGGGTAAATCAAAGAATAAATTCAGCTTTATGGTCGGCACACCAAGATAACGATGATCAAAAAGCTTCTGTTAATCTTCATTCTGGTACTTGCCGGCCTGGCCGGTTTTTACTACTGGTTTCCGGGAACCATACTGAATTTACTGGCCACAGCAGAACGAAGTGGCGCTGGCCTCGAACCTCACAGCATTACCACTGACGACTTGCAGTTTTCTTATCTGTCCGGTGGAAGTGGCGATGCTATCGTTTTGCTACATGGGTTTGGGGCGAATAAAGACAACTGGACAAGGTTTGCTGCACACCTGACACCACATTACCGGGTGATTATCCCGGATTTGAATGGCTTTGGTGAAAGCAGTGCTGCACCGGACAGCGATTATCGTATCGGCCGTCAGGCTGAAAGATTACGCCAGTTTACACAGGCACTGCAGCTACAGGATTTTCATCTGGGTGGCAGCTCAATGGGAGGGTATATCGCTGGTGTTTATGCCGCAGGCTATCCGGAACAGATCAACAGTCTGTTACTGGTTGCTCCCAGTGGTGTTGCAACTGCAGAAATCAGTGAAACAGACCAGCTGATTGCAGCTGGCAAACCTGATCCGACGAAGGTAACAAAAGCAGAAGATTATGACCGCTTACTGGAATATGTTTTTACCAAACCACCTTATATTCCGGCTCCTCTGAAAGCCTTTCTGGTCGAGGAAGCACTATCTTATTCTGAACTGCACGCGAACATTTCAGCCCAGTTAATAGCAGATAAACAATTACCAAACATGGAGGCATTACTCACACCTTTCACAGCCCCGACATTGATTTTATGGGGAGAACAGGATCGGGTATTACATGTGTCCGGCGGAACAGCGCTACAGCAAGCCATAACCGGTAGCGAGCTGGAAATAATGGAAAATACCGGGCACTTGCCGATGATTGAACAACCTCAAATAACGGCACAACGTTATCTCAGGTTTTTACAGAAAGCTGATCATTAATAACAGCAAATCAAGACAGCGGAAATAAGATGAATATCC
>JBMZDK010000255.1:0-6291 GCA_049614265.1 Thiolinea sp. | reverse complement strand
CAGAGTGTTCAGGAATCTTGAAGCACATTTACAGGAAGGTTATCGTCGCCCTGCATCACGTTATGGTTTTTCTGATCATCCCGCACACCTTGATTTTGCAGCACGTGCCTATGCTGCTTATGTTCTGGCGCGTGAGAACCGTGCAACATTAGGTACTTTGCGCAATATGATGACTAATGATGCCGGTAAAGCTGTTGCTGGTTTGCCTCTGGTGCACCTGGGGCTGGCACTGGTGTTACAAGGTGATAAAACCCGGGGGCAGGAGGCTATTAGCAAAGGATTGGGTATGGTGCGGTCCGATGATGTGTATCTGGGAGACTATGGTAGCCCGGTTCGTGATCAGGCGATGATATTGTACCTGTTGTTAGCCAATAAGCAGGAAGTCCCTAATCTTGGCGAGCGGGTGAAGGTTCTTACGCAGAACATCTATCGCCGTACCTATCTCAGCACGCAGGAGCAGGTCTTTGTTTATTTGCTGGGACAGCAATTGGAGCAACAGGCTGGACAGGAGTGGCAGGCTGAATTGCAGATCAATAATCAGCAAGTTCCATTGTCACAAAGCGGTGCTTATGTGCAGTCACTGGTGGCCGCTGATTTTGGTTCGGCGTTGAAAATCAGTTCGAAATATGATGCTCCGCTTTATATTAGTCTGGCCCTGAAAGGGTATCCGGATAAGGCGCCTGCGGCAAAAGATGACCCCATTTCCGTTCAGCGGCAATGGCATACTCTGGATGGGAAAGTGATTGCAGCTGACCAGATTAAAACCGGAGATTTATTGCTTACAAGGCTGGACATTAAAAGCGAGGTCGCTATTAATGATGCACTGGTAGTGGATTTATTGCCTTCTGGTTTTGAAATAGAGAATACTAATCTGTTTGACAATAAAACTCTGGCGAGTGTGATACCCGAAGGCTTCACCCGGACAGTGCCTGATATTCTGGCATCAGTAAATAAAAATACCGAGGAGTTCAGGGATGATCGCTATGTCGCAGCATTGCGCCTGAATGCAGGAGCTCGTTATCAGCTATTTTATCTGGTACGGGTAATTGCTGCCGGTAATGCAGTGGTTCCACCGCCATTAGTTGAAGATATGTACCGGCCTGATCTTTATGGTGTAGGGCAGTCAATGGGTAATTTGACTATCAAGTGACAACTCAAAGTAAACAGCGTTGGTATCGTATAGTCTTTTTCTTACTGGCTGTGCTGACGCTGTTTTTGGTGCTGGATCGTTTTTTTCCTTTGCCTGACCCAAACCGGATGCAAAGTGTTATTGTCCTGGCAGAGGATGATACCCCACTCCGGGCTTTTGCTGATAAAGAAGGGGTCTGGCGTTATCCGGTGCGCCTGGGTGAAGTTTCACCTTTGTACATTGAGGCTTTGTTAACCTACGAAGATCGCTGGTTTTATTATCATTTTGGGGTTAATCCTTTTGCATTGTTACGGGCTGCATGGCAATGGCAGGATAGTGGGCGGATTATTTCCGGTGGCTCAACACTGACCATGCAGGTCGCACGCATTCTTGACCCTCATCCGCGTTCACTGCGTGGAAAATTGCGACAAATGTTCCGTGCTCTGCAACTTGAGTGGCATTTCAGCAAAGATGAAATACTGAATTTTTATCTGAATCTTGCACCTTTTGGTGGCCCGATAGAGGGAGTGCAGACTGCGGCGTATGCTTATTTACATAAGCCGGTGAGTGCTTTGAGCCATGCGGAAGCTGCGCTGTTGGCGGTATTGCCGCAGGCGCCCTCACGGTTACGGCCGGATCGTCATCCTGAGCGGGCCAGGGTATACCGTGACAAGGTTTTGGGGCGGATGCATGAGTTGGGTGTCTGGTCTGCAGAAGTTGTCAGCGATGCCCGTATTGAGCGGGTGTTTAAATCTGTCTTCCGACAGCCAATGGTGGCTCCGTTATTCGCCCGGCGCATGAAAGATGATCCGCAATATAAAGGCGTGCCGGGAATACGCACAACGCTTGATGCCGATCTGCAATGGGTTGTAGAGAATATTGTCCAGTCACGACTAGGATTGCTGCCTGATACGGCTTCTGCTGCGATATTAGTGATGGAAAATGAAACGGGTTATGTGCGTGCCTACGCTGGTTCAGCTGATTTTTATTCCCGTGAGCGATCCGGGCATGTGGACATGGTACAGGGGGTGCGTTCACCAGGTTCGTCATTAAAACCTTTTTTGTACGGAATGGCATTCGAAGACGGGTTGATTCATTCTGCCAGTCTGTTGAGCGATGTTCCGCTAAAGCTGTCAGGCTATGCACCAAAGAACTTTTTGCGTGATTTCAGAGGAGCAGTAACCGCTGCTAAAGCGCTGCAATTGTCACTAAATGTGCCAGCTGTCGATTTATTGCAACGTATTTCTCCGCCAACATTTGATAATCGCCTGCAACATGGTGGCGTGAATCTGCATTACCCAAATCATGAGCAGGCAAACCTTAGTCTGATCTTAGGGGGGGCGGGTACCCGGCTTGAGGATTTAGTGCGTGGCTTTAGTGCCTTTGCCCGTGAAGGAGTGTCGGTCAGGCCCCGGTACACTGTTATGGAGTCGGCAATTGAAAGGCGTTTGTTATCTGCTGAAGCCAGCTGGGTTGTTGCGCAAATACTGCGTGATGTTGAGGCACCACCGGGGTTTTCAGCTAAACAGATGGGCGTATCCTGGAAAACCGGAACCAGTTATGGCTTCAGAGATGCCTGGGCGCTAGGCTTTAATCAGCGCTATACCGTTGGTGTCTGGACAGGTCGGCCGGATGGCACGCCATTACCGGGGCGTTATGGCGCCAGAGCAGCGGGGCCATTATTGTTTGAAGTCTTTCAGGCTTTGCCTGCTGTAAAACGCTCATTGCCGAGGCCAGAAGCTGTGACAGAAAGTACGATATGCTGGCCATTAGGAGAGAGGCTGGTTGATACCAAGTCAAATGACTGTCAGCAGCAACATCAGGCGTGGGTAATTGCGGGGCAGGTTCCGCCAACACCGGTAAGTTTACACAATGCTGGTTGGTCTGCCGGGGTGCGGGATTATTGGGTGAATCCAAAGACAGGACTGCGGCTTGCATCTGAATGCAGCAGTTCTGATCGAGCCCGCCGCACTCAGCTGGTGTGGCCAATGGAATTGCATCCATGGTTATCAGCAGAAACATTGCAGACAATGAAGTTGCCGGATTTTGATCCTTCTTGTCCGGAGCATATTAGTGCGCGGAATATCAGCCCATTAACCATTCAGGAATTATCTGATCAAAGTGTTTTGCAGCTTCCTGTTGGTTCAGAAGCGGGAGGGAAGATCAGACTTTCGTTGCAGGCAACTGGTGGTGAGGGGGAATATTTATGGTTGGTAAATGGGATGCCTGTTGGTAATGATGTAAAGCGTGAAGGCCTTCCTTATGAGTTTCAACAGGCCGGTGAGTATGAATTAACCGTGCTGGATAGAGCTGCGAATGTTGATAAAATCAACATTCGCATTGTCCGGTAGCTGGGATGTGTCTGAGCAGAAATCAGCGATCAGATTGGCAGGTGTAAACGTACTCTGGCCCCAACATATGGAGACACCAGTAGCTCGATTTTCCCATTAACGGCTGAAACAATTTCTGTGCTGACAGCCAGGCCAATACCTTGGCCTTCTGTTTTACTGTCTTCACGAATGCCTCGCTTTAATAGTTTTGACGGATTTTCGCTGGGGAATCCCATGCCGTCGTCATCAATATCAATGACCAACATGTCATCATCCCGGTAAGCGGAAACCTCAACCAGTTTGTCACAGAAACGGCAGGCGTTATTCAGCAGATTGCCAAATAATTCCATTAAATCTTCAGTATCCAGCCTGCATTTCGAGAAGTCATCGACATTAATCCGAATCTCGAACTCTTTGTCCCGATGCACTTTTTTCATCGTCGCAGCGAGCCGCGTCAATATGGGGCGAATGGGCTGTGACATGATAATAGCATTGTCAGTAGTTACCATTGCTTTCCGTAACTGTCGGGAGATGATTTCCTGCATATGTTCCATCTCGCTGGCAATACCGGCTAGCCCGGGATGATCATCAGGAATGCCGCTGAAATTATTACCTTCCAGATGTGACTGAATTGCTGCAAGCGGTGTTTTAAGACTATGTGCCAGGTCATCCAATGAATCTTTGTAGCGTTGTTTCTGCCCTTTTTCGTGCCCAATCAGTGCATTAATCGTATTTTTAATTGGAGATAGTTCGTCGGGGTATTCGTTTTCAATTGATTCTTTCTGGCCGTTTTCTATATCGCGCACTTCTTCTTCAAATTCTCTTATCGGGGCAACTACCCAGAAGCTGGAAGCCAGTTGAGCGATGAGAATCAGAATGACAGAAGCGAAAAATAAGATAGCGAAAACCATGATCAGGTCGTCAACTTCCCGTTCTACATCTGCCATAGAGGCAGCTACTATGAATAGGTAGTCTCTCTTGCCATCATTGGTTTTCAGAGCAAACTTCTGCGCAGCCACCATATATTGCGCAGGTTTATTACCCGGAACAGTCGGTACTGAGTACATTTTCTGCGCTTCAGCCGGACTAAATCCCTGAATGTCAGATTCGCGTAATATGGCATCAAAATCAAACAGGACGAAATGTTTATCGACTTCACTTTGATTTACATCATCATTATCAAGGGAGTCCCAGATAATTTTTTGCTGATGCATGTCCCAAATGTAGGCAAAGCGGTCTTTACCACTTTGGCGTAGCTTGCGCTCATCAATAAAGGCATCTGAGTCAGGTTTGTTTGGCTCAGTGATAAGAAAGGTGCCTTTGTCGTACTCGATGTAGCCCAATAAATCGAGTGCTGTGCGCTCAAGCTCTTCGCTGATGGCTTCTGTTTTGCGTTGGTATATGCTTAGGCTAAGCAGTGCGCCTAAAACCAGAATTCCAACAACAATGATCGTAAAGCCACTAACCAGCTGGCGGCTACGAAGTGACCCCATCATTCCTGACTATTTGTTCTCTGACAGGTCAATGTGAAGCGATAACCACGTCCGCGCAGCGTTTCGATGGGCTTTAACGTTTCATCTTTGTCCAGTTTCTGACGCAGGCGTCTGATGAAGACTTCGATGACATTACTATCGCGGTCAGCATCTTCTTCGTAAAGGCTGTCGGTAAGATGTGTTTTCGAAATGACCTGTCCGGCATGAAGCATCAGGTGTTCCAGGACGCGGTATTCATAGGCGGTCAGCGTAATTTCTTCTTCATGGACATAGACGCGCTGTTCAGACAGATTCAGGCGAATGGGGGGGCAGTTTAACTCTGCTTGTGTCCAGCCCTGAGTACGCCGTAGCAGTGCCCGCAATCGTGCAGCCAGTTCTTCGGCGTGAATGGGTTTAACCAGATAATCATCAGCACCGGCTTCCAGAACTTCGACTTTGGTTTCCCAGCGATCCCGCACAGTCAGTGTAACAATTGGGTATTCCAGCCCTTTTGCTCTGACATTACGAATAATTTCCAGCCCGGTTACATGTGGAAGACCTAAATCGATGACAGCAATGTCGATCGGATATTCGGTTGCAATGTAAAGCCCTTGTGCTCCATCTCCGGCAACGTCAACAGTGAAACCACTTTTTTTCAGGTCACTGGCCAGTTGCTCACGGATAGGCGCCTTGTCCTCAACAATAAGTACACGCATATTTTATTTTACTTTGGGTAGTGTTTATCAAAATTGTGATTGCAGTAAGCTCTGTGGTGCAAGCCCCTTCAGTGCAACTACCGTCCGTAATTATCATACACTGAAGAAAGGGAATAAAAAACTCTCAAATTCATGTCATTAAATAAACTAATGCCCGGTCTGGCCGGGCATTCACGAAAGGTTCAGTTATATAAGAGGGCTGATTAATTACAAGCCACATGTATTATTCTGAACTCACCGTCTTCGCCCATTGATTTAACAATATGGCAGTCCGGACCGCCATCACGGTTTTCCCGGATTGACAAAATTCTGCCAGGAAATTTTTCCCGGATTTTAGACATGATAGCAGACTTCCGAATTGGCTTATTTGGATCTATCCTGCTCATGTGCACCTTGTACGGAGTGTAGCCATTGGCAAAAGCCTGCCCAGCCGACAATCCACACGACAACACAGATGCGATCAAAAGTACGCTCGCACCCTTAAAGTACTTAACCTTCATGGTTAAATTTCCCCCTGTTAAAAAATTTTCGATACAGCTATGCCTGTAGCTGTATTGTTATGCATACGCTGAAGTATAAGTTGAACTTTCTTAATAAAGAATTAATAAATAATTATTAGTGGGCAAAAATTAAACTTTAATTGG
>JBMZDK010000254.1:0-6293 GCA_049614265.1 Thiolinea sp. | reverse complement strand
GCCCAAAGGCGGATGACACCTGCAGTAAATTGGCGCTGCGGTGGAAGTCAGTGGTGTGATTGCTGCCCGCTGCATGGAACAACGCCGGGTTGAAGAACACAGCATCACCCTGTTTGATTGGTAGTTGTACGGCGTTTTGTTCGAAATAAGTTTTAAATGCTGCATCACGCCATGCCAGATAGCCTTCTTCATACTGCTGCGAATAGGGCAGCAATAAAGTAGGCCCGGATTCCAATGGCATATCAGTGTGCGCAATCGCTCCCTGTAGCGTTAACATGGATGACATTTTATGCACATGCGCCGGGTATTGCTCCAGCACCTCTGCAGACTGAAAGCCGAGGTGATAATCACGATGCGGTGACTGCGCCTGACCACCGGGACGCACAATGTTCACTTGCGCCGTCATTTGGAAGTCCGGCCCTAACCAGGCTTCACTGACCAAAGCAATAAGCGGGTTTTTATAGTAGTTGATAAAGCTTTGCGGGTTTAGCAGTGCGCTTTTCTGCAGGGAGTTCCAGATACGGCCATTTGCCCCGGCTTTCGCAAAATGATCGCCGGTTTGTTTGTCAGCTTCCCGCTGTAGAATGGTTTCAAAGACAGCATTCTGATCTTCCAGAACTGCCATGTCAGTGTAAGCGGCTTTAATGACCAATACACCGGGGCCGGATTGTAAGGTGCTACTGATTTCCTGCAGTAAGCGGGTGCGCAGCGACTTATCCCGCTCCGCTGCACGTAGTGTGTCGCCTGCATAACAGAGGATGTTTTTTTCTACAGTTTGCGCCAGCGGATAATCACTCAGCTTAGTTTGTTGCTCACATAATTTGGCAAAGGCCGCGATATCAGGCTTGGGGTGTAGAGACATCATGCTACCCCAGAGTTTGCCAACCGGATTGGCTATTGGAGGATTGCAGCGCGGCAGCAATAAATTTCATCCCGTTCACACCATCAGCAATATTGGGGTACCACAGAGTTAATGGATCGGGCTGTTTGCCCTGATGGCGGGCGAGTATGTGATCCGCTATGTCAAGGTAGAGATTCGCGAAGGCTTCCTTATAGCCTTCCGGGTGGCCAATCGCAACATGTGTTGCACGGTTGGCGGCTGCGCTTAACCCCTTTCCTCCACGCACTAAGCGCTGTTCCGGCGCATTCAGCGGGCGATAGATTAGTTCGTCAGGGTATTCCTGATCCCATTCCAGTGTACCTTTACTGCCGGAAACACGGATACGCAAACCGTGTACACCGCCTGCGATAGCCTGAGTCACAGTGAAGCTGCCGCGTGCACCGTTGGCATAACGTAGCAACACACCGCAGTAATCATGTGAGCTGCGTCCGGGAACGATGTTGGTGACATCAGCGCTGAGTGTTTCCGGTAATTGGCCGCTGACGTAAGAAGCGAGATGGAAGCAGTGAGTACCGATATCGCCAAGGATTAACGACTCACCGGCAACCTCAGGTTTCATGTGCCAGTTATCTTTTTCGGCTTCAGTGAGTTCAGCGAGGTGGCCCTGAGTATAATCACATTGCAGAGAGCGTAATTCACCGATAACACCTTCTTCGACCATAGCACGTGCCTGGCGTACCATTGCGTAACCGGTATAGGCGTAAGCAACCCCGTAAACACGGTCGGTTTGTGCCAGCTTGTCCGCAATAGCTTCAGCTTCCGCGACAGTTAACGTCAGCGGCTTTTCACAAAAGACATCAAAACCGCAGTCCAGAGCTTTGATGGACAGATCGTAGTGGCTGTTATTCGGCGTCATAATGGCCAGTAGATCAATTTTTTCCGGGTGATCGCGTTCCCCGGCAAACAGGTCTTCTGCGGTGGCATAGGGGCGTGGCAAACCCAACCGCTCGCCATCACGTAGAGAGCGTTCCGGATTAGAAGATAAAACACTGGCAACGACATCAAACTGTTCATGCAATAAGGCCGCACCACGATGGACGGTGCCAATGAAAGAATCAAGGCCGCCCCCAATGACACCGAGCCGGAGTTTTCTGCCTAATATATCCTGTGCCTGCATGCGCGATATCTCCTTCGTACTTAATTTGTCTTTAGTCTGCTGCGAGTAAGGTCATGATCCGCCGAACCTCATCCCGAATCGCTGGCTGAATCTGGCGCATAAAATAACTTTTATCAAACTGCTCCGGCTCAGCTTGCATCGCTGCCCGCAAATTATTGCCAATAGCCTGGCGCAGTGAAGTGCCGACATTAAATTTAGCAATCCGTGTCTGTTTCAGTTTCAGCAAATCAGCTTCATAAATCCCGCTGGTACCATGAATCACCAGTGGGATGTCCACCAAGTCTTCAATCTGCTGCAGCCTGGTATAATCAATCTCACAGCCCGGTTCTTTCAGGCGGTGCACATTGCCCACCGCTACTGCCACTGCATCAATTCCGCTTTCGGCGGCGTACTCAGCGGCTTGTTCCGGTTCAGTGTAAATCGATTTAATATGGTCACGACCCTCGCTATAGGGCACCGAGCCAATCTCACCTTCTACTGATACACCCAGTGATTTAGCGACTTCAACCACCTGTTTGGTACGGCGAATATTTTCAGCCAGGGTTTCCTGCGAACCATCGAACATTACTGAGGAATAACCGGCATGCATCGCCTGATAGACAATGCTTTCCTCATAGCAGTGATCCAGATGCAGGCAAATCTGTGCATTGCTGCGGTTGATAATTGGCAGCAGCATGCCAGCCAATGTATCCACACCGAGCATATCCACCATGTCTTTATTGGTGGCGAAAATAACCGGCTGTTGCAGCGCTTCGGCCACCTCAGCAATGGCAATGGCCTCTTCGAAACCGAAGACGTTGATACAGGCGACTGAGCCTTTGGATTCAGCAGCTTGAGGGAGAATATCATTGAGAGTGACTAACATCGTTTATCCTGCTGGTTGCGGTTGATGGCCATTCTCTGCCATGAAACCTAACAACTGATCCGGATCAGGCATAGATTCGGTACAGGTGCGACCAGAGACATTAATCGCCGCTGCTGCTGAACCCATGGCGACCGCATCCTGTAAGCTATAGTCGTTCAACAGCGCATACATCAGACTGCCCGCAAAGGCATCGCCCGCACCAAATGGTTTTTGCACATTGGCCGGGAATACGCCCTGTCTAAAGGTGACATCGTGAGTATAGGTTGTGCTGCCTTTTGCACCGTCTTTCATAATCACCACTTCGGTCGGATCTTGCAGGTAGCGTGCCTTAATTGCTTCATCATCCGCCGCCGGAGTGTCGAGGTATTCCAGTACGTCGAATTCTTCCCGGTTGCCAATAATAATATGGCTATGGCGGGCAGCAAGGTTGTAATAAATGGTTGGTGCTTCCGGGCTTTCCCAGGAATATGCACGGTAATCCATGTCCAGTACCACCAGCGTATTATTCTGGCGGGCATACTCCATGGCCAGTAGGGTTGCTTCGCGCGAAGGGCTGCCGCACAGCGCAGTGCCGGAGACCAGTAACATGCGTGCACTGGCGATATAATCCACATCAATATCACTGGGCTGTAATGCGATATCCGCTGCATTGTTGCGATAAATCACCACTTCGGGCTGATCCGCGCGCATTTCAGTTACCGCCAGACTGGTGCGTGCGCCGCCAAAAATGGTTTTCATGCCATCCAGATCAACACCTTGGCCGCGCATATAGTTACAGACAAAACGGCCCAGTCCATCGTCGGAGACACAGCCGATAAAGCCCGGTTTTGCACCCAGTTTGGCAAGCGCCACCGCAATATTTGCCGGTGATCCTCCCACGTATTTGTCAAATCCGCTGACCTCAGTGAACGAACTGTCGCTTTCGCGGGCGTAAAGATCAACGCCTGCACGTCCGAGGCAGATAACATCTAATGGCCGTTGCTGATTGTTTAGTTTATTTAGTGGGTTCATCCGGTGATATTCCGCAGAGCAGTCAGTGAGGTATAAGTTTAGAATAGTCATTGTATTGCTTGCAAACGTTTTCAATAAAATTGTTCGCTGTAGTGTTTAAACGCGATATTTGATTGTAATCCCATTATATTGTTGATAACGTTTTCATTTGGCGGTGTGGCAAAGCCTGCCAACATTCAAACCGGCCGGTTAACGAATCAGGTGCATGCAGGAACAGTACTCCCATAAGCATGCAAAGCTTCGGTACCGGCAGTAAGGGTTGTGAAATACCTGAAATGATTGCGCACGTATTTATTATTCTGGAGTGATTGACATGAAACTACGTTTATCCAATGCCCCGTGTTCCTGGGGTGTCGAATTTGCCGGTAATCCGGATAATCCACCCTGGCAGAAGGTGCTGGATGATATTCGTGAGGCAGGCTATGGCGCGACAGAACTGGGGCCGCTGGGTTATTTGCCGACTGATACCGGTGAGCTGCGTGCGGCGATGGAAGAACGTGGTTTGAAACTGTTGGCGGGTACATTATTCCAACATCTGCATGACCCTTCAAAACGTGATCATATCCTTGATGTCACCCGCAAAAGCTGCGAAATCCTGCAGCCTTTGGGAGCAGAGTTTATGGTGGTTATTGACCATGTTGCCTCGCCGCGTACTGATCAGGCTGGCCAGGTGGAAACCGCAACACGGCTGGAAAATGATGACTGGAAAGGCATGATGGACACCGTGCGTGAAGCCGCAAAAATCTGTGTGGATCACGGTATTACACCAACATTGCATCCGCACACCGGTACCTTTATTGAGTACCGTGATGAAGTGGATCGGGCAATGGAAGATTTGGATGAAAGCCTGATGAGCCTGGTGATTGATACTGGTCACTGTCAGTACGCCAGCATTGATCCGGCAGGGGTGATTCGTGACTATGCCCCACGGGTAAAGTACCTGCATTTCAAGGACATTGATGCCGACATCCACCGTAAAGTGGTGAACGACAAGATTGATTTTTACAAAGCGGTTGGGGATGGAGTGTTTACACCGCTGGGTGAAGGCTGTGTGGATTTTGCAGCGGTGAAACAGGTGCTGACTGAAATTGAGTTTGATGGTTGGGTGACGGTGGAACAGGATATTGATCCAACGAAACCGGCTGATCCGCTGAGAGATGCACGCCAGAGCCGTGAGTTTATTGAGCGGGCTATGTTTTAAGGAAAATCCTCTCTGTCCCTCCTTTTACAAAGGAGGGAACTCTCCAGTAAGTTTAAGTGGTTGCTGGAGGGCCTCCCACTTTGAAAAAGGGGGAACGAGGGGGATTTAAAGACGAGGAATAAATTCATCACTTCCAAAAAAATCACCATCGTAGAAGTAGCCGCATTAGCAGGTGTCTCCGTCTCTGCTGTCTCCCGCGCCTTCAACCCTGAAGCCAGTTGCTCCGCACCCATGCGGGCCAAGGTTATGCAAGCTGCTGAGCAGCTCGGTTATAAGCCAAATAGACTGGCCAGAGGGATTCGTGCGCAGTCGAAGCTGATCGGTATTCTAATGACCGATTTCGAAAATCCGGCCTATTTGCAAATCCTCAATGATTTTACCCGTACACTGCAACAGTGTGGTTATCACAGCTTGCTGATCAACGTCGGTGAGGGGATGGCAATTCAGGAAGCCGTTGAGCTGGTGATGGAGTATCAGGTCGATGGCCTGATTGTGACTTCTTCAGTGTTGCCGGTAGAGTTGGCTGAGGTGTGTCAGGAACAGGAAGTGCCGGTGGTGATTTTTGCCCGTCATTCCCGCAATACGCCGCTGTCTACGGTGAGTTGTGACAATGTGTCCGGCGGTAGTATGGCTGCGGATGCTTTGGTGAATGCGGGTTATCAACGTTTTGCTTTTATTGGCGGGGTAGAGGGGGCGTCTACCACGATTGACCGGCAGCGTGGTTTTATTGGCCGGTTGCTTGAATTGGGGCAGGAACACTGGCAGGTGGTTGATGGTGGACGGCACAGCTACGATGCCGGGTTTGAAGCAACCCGTCGTTTGTTTGCCCAAACCGAGCCGCCGGATGGGTTGTTTTTTGCTGATGATATTCTGGCTTTTGGTGGTATGGATGCGGTGCGCCATGAGTTTGGTCTTCGCGTGCCGCAGGACGTGGGGATTATCGGTTTGGATGATATTCATTTTGCGAACCACCGCTCCTATGATTTGACCACGGTGCGTCAGCCGTTCGCGGATATGGTGCAGGCGACGGTGAAGCGTTTGTTGCGTGAAGTGGCTGCTGATGAGGCGCTGGCACCAGAGCAGCTGGTGCTGCCCTGTGAGTTGGTAGTACGTGGTTCAGTCAGAATCTAAGGCAATACCTTACCCGGATTCATTAAGTTCAGCGGATCAAGCGCAGTTTTAATGCTGCGCATGACGC
>JBMZDK010000253.1:0-6334 GCA_049614265.1 Thiolinea sp. | reverse complement strand
GCACGCAACTGGTCTAACTCTTCTTTTGAAGAATAACAATAATACGCATGCCCACTATCCATCAGCTGCCGGATAACTTCTTTATAACGCTCAAAACGATCCGTTTGATAAACCGGCCCTTCATCATAATCCAGCCCCATCCAGTCCATGCCTTCCAGAATGGCGTCCACTGATGCCTGCGTCGAGCGTTCACGATCAGTGTCTTCAATCCGCAGTACAAATTCACCACCCATCTTGCGGGCAAATAACCAGGAAAATAACGCAGTACGGGCACCACCGATATGGAGATAACCAGTAGGACTTGGGGCAAAACGGGTTCTGACTTTCATGTCACTTCCGATAAAAATTAGAGGATAAAAATTAAGTTCATTTATAAAGCCCGAAACTTGCTGCTCAGACAGAAGAATAACCGGCAAACACAATCATTATTATGTGCAGAACTAATAGCGCATAGACCCCGGCCAGAATATCATCCAGCATAATACCCAGCCCACCATCAACCTGCTTATCAATCAGTCGGATCGGCCACGGTTTCCACACATCGAACAGGCGAAAAAGCAAAAAACCCAGCACGATCCAAAGCCACTCCGGTGGCACAAACAGCATTGTTATCCAGAACCCAACAAATTCATCCCAAACAATACCACCGTGATCATGCACACCTAATAAACGCGCTGATTCACCACATAGCCAAATACCCACAGCAATTGCAGCCACCAGTATCAGGATATAGTATGCCCATGGCAGCCTCGCCATCAACAAATATAGTGGTATTGCCGCAAGAGTACCGATCGTTCCCGGAGCAAGTGGTGACAATCCACTTCCAAACCCAAAAGCCAGCAAATGAATTGGTGAGCTAAGCACCGTTTTAGTCAGCATGAGCAGCACAAATTAAACTGAACGGAAAGAATTTACCCATATAAGCCTGAATAGCATCATATCTGTGCGACAATAAGCTGCTTCACCGCATTAACATCTGCATCTAACACTTCGAAACGCTGAGACAAAGACTCAATATCTTCCAACCCTGCCGGGCGATCCGGGCTAATCTGCAATGCTTCCTGAATGGCATCTTCAAATTTTGCTGGCAAAGCTGTTTCCAATACCAGCATTGGTACGCCCTCTTCGCGCAATTCCTGAGCCACCTTTAAGCCATCAGCAGTATGTGTGTCTATCATTATCTGATACTGGTTCCAGGTATTACGGATCGTGGCCATACGATCAGCATGTGAGCTTGAACCGGACTGGAAACCAAAGCCTTCAATCCTGAAAAATAAACCATCGGGGTTCAGATCAAAAGCACCACCCTGATCTACCGACTGCCACAACTCACTCACCTTCTCACCATCCTGACCGGCAAGATCATAGACAAAGCGCTCAAAGTTAGACGCTTTGGAAATATCCATTGAAGGGCTACTGGTATGATAAGTATTTTCTGAACCACGCGGGCGATACACCCCTGTATGAAAAAACTCATCTAACACATCATTTTCGTTTGTTGCCACAACCAGCTGCTTAATTGGCAACCCCATCATGCGCGCAATATGCCCGGCGCAGATATTACCAAAATTACCGGAAGGCACACAGAAACTCACTTGCTGGTCATTAGACTGAGTTGCCGCCAGATAGCCTTTAAAATAGTAAATGACCTGCGCAGCAATACGCCCCCAGTTAATTGAGTTGACTGCACCAATGTTATTGGCCTGCTTAAAAGCATGATCATTAGACACAGCTTTCACAATATCCTGACAATCGTCAAATACACCACGAATTGCAACATTATGGATATTTGCATCCTGCAGGCTAAACATCTGGGCGGTCTGAAAGCGACTCATTTTTTCATGCGGTGATAGCATAAAAACACGCACAGCCTGTTTACCCCGCATAGCATATTCAGCTGCCGAACCGGTATCACCAGAAGTAGCACCCAAAATATTAATAGTGCGCCCGGTTTTTGCTAACACATACTCAAACAAATTGCCCAGCAATTGCATTGCCATATCTTTAAAAGCAATAGTAGGCCCATTTGACAAACACAACAGATGCAAATCTGGCTCCAGTGTCAGCAAAGGAGTAATATCCTCTGCATCTGTATCGCTTCGGGTATGGCAAAAGACTTCTGCGGTATAAGTCTTATCAACAATAGCGCGTAAATCCGCTGCCGGGATATCCGTAGCCAGCTGCTCCAGAATGGTGAAGGCAAGATCACGGTAATTCATTTGCCGCATCTGATTCAGGCTATCAGCATTAAACTGCGGATAGCTTTCCGGCAAATACAAGCCACCATCCGGCGCTAAACCGCCAAGCAAAATTTCACTGAACGACTGAGCGGGAGACTGCCCACGGGTTGAGATATACTTCATCGCACTTCTCGGTTATTAAGGCTTATACGCTTCGTTCTACGCCAGTGACTCAACACGAATGCGGGTCACATCTCCGGCCACAGTATCTAACTGCTCAATCTGCGCAATCGCTGCATTCATATTGCCCTCACGCACCCGCTGCGTCAGCATAATGATATTTACATCCTGCTCATCTGCTGTTGGTTCCTTCTGCAGGAAGGCTTCGATACTGATCTCACGCTCACCAAGAATACGCGTAATATCCGCCAGGACACCGGGACGATCCATAACTTTCATCCGCAGGTAAAATGCTGTCTCAACTTCCTCAATTGGCAACACTTCCGTGTTATTAAGTCGTGAAGGCTGGAATGCCAGATGTGGTACACGGTTATTTGGATCAGAAGTCATTGCCCGAACGACATCCACTATATCTGCAATAACTGCGGATGCTGTTGGCTCAGAACCTGCACCGGCACCATAATAAAGTGTAGGGCCAACCGCATCACCTTGCACCTGAACCGCATTCATTACGCCATTAACATTAGCAATCAGACGACGCTGCGGAATCAGTGTCGGGTGCACACGCTGCTCAATACCACGCTCAGTGCGGCGCGCAATGCCTAAATGCTTGATGTTGTAACCCAGCTCACCAGCGTAAGATACATCTTCCGCAGTAATCCGGCTGATACCTTCTGTATACGTCCGCTCAAACTGCAATGGTGTACCATAAGCAATTGATGACAGGATTGTCAGCTTATGTGCGGCATCAATACCTTCAACATCAAACGTTGGATCAGCTTCTGCATACCCCAAAGCCTGTGCCTCAGCCAACACATCTTCAAAGTCACGGCCCTTTTCCAGCATTTCAGTCAGAATAAAGTTTCCGGTTCCGTTAATAATACCGGCCAGCCATTCAATACGATTCGCCGCCAGCCCTTCACGCACTGCCTTAATCACCGGAATACCACCTGCCACACCTGCTTCAAAAGCAACCATGACCCCTTTTTCTTCTGCGGCAGCAAAAATCTCATTACCATGCAGAGCAATCAGCGCTTTATTGGCAGTTACAACATGCTTGCCATTAGCGATAGCCTTCATTACCAGGTCTTTTGCCAGTGTGTAGCCACCAATCAACTCAACCACAATATCAATGGCCGGATCTTCCACCACATCCAATGCATTGTTACTCAGACGTGCGGTTGTTAGTCCCAGGGATGCTGCGTTACTGGTATCCAGCGCCGCTGCATAATCAATGGTAATACCACGACCAGCACGACGTGCAATTTCTTCCGCATTACGCGATAAAACAGTGGCTGTTCCACCACCAACAGTTCCCAATCCCAGCAAACCAACCCTGACAGGTTCCATTTCTTCTTTACTCCACGTTCATTAATGTTAATGGGGCTTTGTAGCGGGCCACATTACAATTCAGTATAAAGGCTGTCAATCATATAAGCAGCATGGTAAAAGTTTTCAGACATCCAGCTCAACTACACAGCAATATCAATAATGCTAATATTCCGCATAACTTTTACAGGCGCAATAGTACAAAACAAACATGAAGTTTAGTGAAGATCGTGAAACAGGATTGTATCGCCTGGAGGCATACGGCGACGATTGGGTACAAGTGAACGATGAACGTATCAAAACGGCATTTATTTTAAGCTCGTCAGCTTTAATTACGACACAACTGCCAGAAAAATTCGGGCAGTTACAGGAACATCATCTGGGAAAGCTATTTCAGCAGAATACCGAAATCGTGATTATTGGAACCGGCGTAACCCAACGTTTACCAACACCTGAAATCTTTCAGGCATTGATTAACAATAACACCGGATTTGAATTTATGACAACCGCAGCAGCCTGCCGCACTTACAAAATACTGAATGCCGAAGGGCGTTCAGTATCAGCTTTATTATTTCCGACATAGGCTGGCGCGATAACCGGATACTTATAAGCCACCCAACAGGTTTTCTCCGGATAAACCTTTGTTTTCAAGGATACGACGCAAACGTTTCAGTGCATCCATTTGTATCTGACGCACCCGCTCCCG
Source organism: Thiolinea sp. (assembly GCA_049614265.1). Lineage (GTDB taxonomy): Bacteria > Pseudomonadota > Gammaproteobacteria > Thiotrichales > Thiotrichaceae > Thiolinea. The sequence goes on along the minus strand of JBMZDK010000253.1, from coordinate 1,939 downwards.
TGTCAAACCAAGTTCAGCACCCACCTGCTCTAAGGTAGCACGCTCATGGCCATGCAAACCAAAGCGGCGCACGATAACCTCTTTCTGCTTACTCTCCAGCTGGCCTAACCAGTTGTCAACCGAATGCGTAACATCTTCCTCTTCCAGAACAGCAGTTGGCTCTTTTTCCTCTTCCATAGGCACGAAGTCAACCAGCGGACTATCGCCATCTTTACCAACCGGCGTATCCAGAGAGGCAATATGCTCGTTAAAGTTCAGCAGTTTACGAACATTTTCCAACGGCTTACCCAAAGCTTCAGCAACCTCAGGCAGTGAAGGCTCACGACCTAACTGTTGCGTCATCTCACGCATTTTACGCATGTAAGCGTTAAGTTCTTTATTGACATGGATTGGCAAACGGATTGTGCGTGTCTGATTCATCAATGCACGTTCAATATTCTGCCTTATCCACCAGGTGGCATAGGTGGAAAAACGAAAACCACGCTCCGGATCAAACTTCTCCACCGCATGGATCAAACCAAGATTACCTTCTTCAATCAAATCCGGTAATGGCAAGCCACGTCCCATATAGCGACGGGCGATTTTTACAACCAGACGCAAATTACAGGTGATCATTTTTTTGCGTCCGAACTCATCCCCATCACGCGCTAAACGGCCGTAACGTATTTCCTCTTCAGGTGTTAATAAAGGCGAAAATTCAATTTCCCTCAGATACAGCTGTGTGGCATCACGCTCACTGGCACTGCTGGTAACTGAAGTATGCGGAACTGCTGTTGGGTCAGTTTCGTCGATAGGTCCGTTTACATCTGTGGCGGTCTGAGTGTTAATATTTATATGCGCAGACTGAACCTCACGAACGTCATTCGTAACACTCTCAGTATGCACACCTGTCTGTCGACTATGCATTGCATGGACTCCTCTGGGTTTCCAAGGAACAGTAATCAACTATTGTTTGATTACTGACATTCCCCAAATCAACACTCTCTCTAAACTGCTAATTCTTGTTTTACTGTTTGAAGCATTATTGTTAACAGTAAATTAACACAAACATCGCAAACTGAAAAGACCTTAACGCAAACTTAACGAACTTTTAATTACTTGATTTTTATAGAGTTAAAGAAAAAGAGCATAATTTACCCAAGTTTTAATCTGAATCCACCCTTAATTTGAGCAACCATTCATCAGATTTTTTGCCAGCTTGCACACGCTCATCCGGAGTTAATTCACGGGCAACACGCTCACGATAACGGGCAGCATTCTGCACACCCAATTCTGCTGCGATACTAAACCATTTATATGCCTCAGCATCATTACGCTCAACACCTTCACCCATCGCGAAAAAACGGCCTAAATTATTGCAGGCCTCAGGATGACCATTTGCCGCTGCTTCAAAATACCATTTTGCTGCCTGATCAGCATCAGCCGGCAAACCATCTCCCGTATCAAACTTAAGACCAATTTTGAATTGTGCCTGTGCATTACCCTTTTCTGCTGCCACCCAATACCAACGTACCGCTTTATTAGGATCACAGGCAACACCTTCTCCCTGATCCAACATCATCGCTAAATTAAGAGCAGCTTCAGGAAAACCCTGTTCGGCAGCCAGTTGGTAATAATACACAGCTAACCGGGGATTGCGCTCGACGCCATCACCGGAATCAAGCAATACACCCAGGTTATATTGAGATCGCATGTCACCTTGCTCAGCCAGCTCCTGCCAAATAGCGACAGCTGACTCACGCTCCCCGCGCTGCCATGCATCTAAAGCAAATTCGAAACTCATAACAATGGCCCTTGTATAAATCGAGCATAACGAAGAAATGCTGCAGAATGCAGCAAATCTCCGGAAGGAACCACCAATATTACGGACAAACGGCCCCGCTCACCGTTTACCGTATTTCTTCTCCAACTGACGGATATAATCCTTCCGTTGTTTGGT